>NZ_JBHUDD010000029.1:0-10626 GCF_042677865.1 Lacimonas salitolerans
GATACAGTCATGACCCAACCCTCCCATTCCCTCGAATAGAGTTGAATCAGAGATCTCCAATATCCGCAACTGTAGTACTAGTAATCTCAGCCAAAGGACGTTTTTGCAACAGGTTTTGCCCAAAGCCCGCTTGGAGTGAGACATAAAAGCCCATATCTGTGCCCCATGTTTTCATTCCTGCGCAGACGCGCCCCCAATCCGATTTTCGATGCAGCCCCCGCGCCCGATGCGCCGCTGGCGGTGATCGGCGACGTTCACGGCAGCGATGCCCTGTTGGAGCGCCTGCTGGACCGGCTGGATGCCGAGGGTGATCCGGTCACGCGGGTCTGCGTGGGCGATTACGTCGATCGCGGCGAAAACAGTGCCGCCGTGATCGACCTGCTGATGGCGCGCCAGCAGGCGGCCTCCGACCGGCTGATCTGCCTGATGGGCAATCATGAACGCATGATGCTGGATTTTCTGGATGCGCCCACCCGTGCCGGGCCGCGCTGGATGAAACATGGCGGGGTGCAGACAGTGGCCAGCTTTCACATCACCCCGCCTTCGGCCGGGGCGGGGGACGAGGACTGGCTGCATCTGCGCGACCGGCTGGACTCGGCCCTGGGGGCGCGGCGCGAGGCCTGGCTGCGCGCGCTGCCGCTGTACTGGCAGTCGGGCAATGTGGCGGTGGTGCATGCCGGGGCCGACCCGGCCCTGCCGCTGGCCGATCAGCCCGAGCAGGCGCTGCTCTGGGGTCATCCGGAGTTCGAGCGGACCCCGCGCCGGGACGGGCTCTGGGTGGTGCATGGCCACACCATCGTGCCCGAACCGCAGGCCGATCAGGGCCGGGTGGCCACCGACACCGGGGCCTATGCCACGGGACGGCTGACCGCGGCGATGATCGACGGGACCGGCGTGCGCTTCATTCGCGCCTGAAATCCGGCCTGAACTGCAGGCCAGACCTCTTCACGCGCCCTGCGGGTCTGAGCCTTCCGCCGCCCACTCGGCAACAAGCGCCGAAAAGCTGTCCTTCAGGGCGCTGTCGAACTGCCACGCTGCCTTGTGCCGGACGCCGGCCGGCCGCCCGCCCGCCCGGAACCAGGAAATGGGTTTCGCTGCCGCCGATGTCGCGCAGCAGCCGATCATTGATGTTTAGTTTGAAATAGTCCGGTGCAACGGTCAGAACCTTTGCCCCGGGCCGGGCACAGAACGCGCACAGGTGCAGCTGCGAGCCGACCGGCCCTGCCATATGCGTGGCCCCGCGCGCCAGCGCGACCTGGTCGGCAAACGGCATCTCCTGCGGATGCACGACGGTAAAACCATGCCCCTGCATCAGATCATCGAGGGCAGCAAGCTGCGGCCCCCCCCGATTATCGTTTTCAAGCCGGCTGCGCGACAGCCAGATGCGCCGGGGCGTGTCGCCCGGGCTGGCATCGGCCGCGATGCGCGCCCCGGCGCTGCGCATCATTCTTGAAAATACCGGGTTCCACATCGCCCCATAGGGCGCGATGCGGCGGGGCACGATCAGACGATCAATCCGCACCGGCCTGTCCGCAAACCGGATCTGCTCATCGATCAGCCCGATCCCGTTCAGCACCTGCCGGGCAAAGGCCGGAAACTTCGCACCCGTCGGCCCGGTACCAAGCATGCCCTGGCCAAGGACGCCATCGATCTGGCGAGGATCGACCAGACCCGCCTCGATCGGCCAGAGCCGCGCCGGCATATCGGTCAGCGTATGCCCAAAATGGGCATAAAACAGTTCCGCGAAAAGCCACGTGCCTTCGATATGGTCAATCTCTGCCGGAAGCTCTGCAGCCCATCGGCCCTGCTGCCGGGCGACAACACGGGGCACATTCCAGGATTTTCCGAAACTGTCGGGAAACAGGCTCCCGTCCGCCGCAACCAGCAATCCAAGATCTTTGAAGGACAGACCCTGGGGCAAAGCGTCTGACTGCGCTGGCGCCGCACCGCGCCGCGCCAACTGCGCAAGCACGTGGGCGGGATAGAACACGGCGTCCCGCAACACCATGACATAGGGCGCGCCCGAGGGATCAAGCCATCCCGGCTTGGTCGTGCCATGCGGCAGATCAGGGAAATGGATCGCGTCCTCGGGGGCCGTGCCGATCTGCGCGGCGGCGATGCGGGGCAGGCTGTCCAGCGGGCGCGGGGTCAGGGCGCGCGCCGCATTGGTGCCCCGCCCGGTCGCGGTTTGCCCCTTGTCGCGCGCTGGGGACAGCAGGTTGCCCGGCCCTGCGACCTTGCTGGCAAGGCTGTCGCCCCGACTGGCGCGGGCCGCCATGACAGCGCGGTCACCATCGTCCGCCTTTCCCATGCGCCAGCTGGCCGGGACAGCGTCGCCAAAGCGGGCAGCGACAGCGGCATATTGTGGTGCCAGACCCTTTTCCAGCAAGGCGGCGATGTCGGGCGGCAGGCTGCTGCTGCGCCCCAGGTTGACCCGCTTGTCGCTTTCGACCGGAACCGGGGCGATGCCCAGAAACGCACAGATGCGATCCACGCTGCCTTGGGTAAACAGCTCTTCGTAAAATGCGTAATGGATGCGCTCGGCCGGCACGACCGCCTCGAGTGCGGCCATGGTGCGGGCATAATCGGCGCGCGGGATGCGAGCCAGATTCTGTCGGGCGTGCATATCCCGCGCATGCTGGATGCACTCTGTTTCATAGTCTGCATCGGTCAGCTTGGGAGATTTGGCGCTGACCGCCATGCGGATATGTGACCACAGCCGCTCGACCGGATCGCGCATCACAAAGATGAACCGGGCCGGGCCGATACTGTCCATCTGGGCGAAGGCATCACTGGAAAGCACGGAATAGGACGGGGTGAAATCGCAAATGATCCGCTGCCCCTGATAGTCCTTCAAAAGATATTCGACATAGGGTCTGTGATCGCCAGGTTTGGTAGCATAGATCGACAACTGGTCGAGAAGGATTCGGGCCCGTCGCAGTGGCCTGCGATTGTCGGTGTTCACGCCGTCGGTCAGGGTCTCGATGTTCCGGCGCAGCCGGGCCAGCCGGTCGGTCACGTGTCCGGCCTCTCCCTTGTGATTGAGCACATCGAAATAATGCAGTTCCTTGGTGGGCAGGTTGTGGCAATCGGCACTTTGGCTCAGGCATTCGAACAGCCAGCTGGTGCCTGCCTTCTGCGCACCGATGCCATAGGCCAAGCAAGCCCCGTCCGGTAACAGTTTCCTGCCTTTCGGAGCCGGTTTCGCGACTTGCCCAGGTTGGGGTGTGGCCAAAGGTTTGGACTGCACCCCGGGACCAGCGGCGTGCTGCAGCCTGCCATCGTCCGGCAGGCCGATAAACCGTCGCACATCCCGTGCTACGACGACATCATGGGGGGGCTGGTTGAAGAAACCGTGACCGGCGCGGGGAAAGGTCCGCAGACTGCACCTGCCCTCGGGCCAGAGCGCGGCAAAGCGGCGCGCGCTGGCCACCGGCACCACCACGTCGCCCTCGCCATGCACGATCATGCAGCGCGGCTGCCCCGTCAGCGGGTGTCCGGCATAGCGGATCTGGGGCGACAGGGCGGTATGGGCCTCGGGGTTGAGCACCCGGTTGGCAAAACCTTCGGGGCCGGTGTCAGTGACCGGGTTCAGCAGGATCATCCCGGTCACGGCGGTCTGCACGGGTTCAGGGGCATCCATCACCGCATCCAGTGCCAGCAACCCGCCGAAGGACGCCCCCAGCACGAACAACTGCCCGTCATCGGGCAGTTGGCCCTGCACCCAGGCCAGCGCCCGGGCCGCATCGGCGCGCATGTCGTCAAACCCGGCCTGATCACGGTTGAGCGTGCGGTATTGTGGCACCGTCACGCTTATCGGGTGGGTTGCAGGAGCATCCTGTGTCAGCAGCCGCACAAAAGGGGCGATCATCGTGGGATCGCCACCAACCCCGCCGCCGCCATGAAAGACCAGGATGCTGATGCCGCCGGGGACCGTGCTGCCCCAGAGGTCCGCCTGCAGGCCCTGGCCGATATCGCGCGTGACTGGTGTGTCCATGGCTGCTCTGGTTCCATTCTGACTGCCGCGGGCGCATCCTGCCTGTAGTCCCGTGCCGGACGGCTGATGGCCTGTAGGCGTCATAGCATTGCCCATGGGTGCGTGAAAGATGCCCCGGCACAGCCTGCCGGCGCAGGGAATCTGTGGGATTTCTCACTTGCAACAGGGCGCGCCGCGTGGTGGTTAGAAAAATGTCGGCAGGCACGGTTTCCCGCCGGGAAGATATCTTCTGGAGACTTGCCCGATGCTGCGGCGTCTGATCAGCCTTTATACCCGTTACGCCGCTGCACATATGGATGTCACCCTGCCCCGGCAGCCGATCACGGATCAGACCGGCGAGGTCATCGGCTATGTCGATACCACCCGCCTGCATGCGGGCCGCCTGCAGGTGACCGGCTGGGTGCGCGCCGCGCGGCTGAGGCTGGTGCTGGCGGGGGCCGAGGCCTCGGGCACCCCCACCCTGCGCCGCGAGGATGTGGCGGCTGCCCTGGGTCTGCCGCCGACACTGGGATTCGACCTGTCGCTGCCCGACAGCCCGGCCATTCTGGCCAGCAGCGAGGCACCCGGCCTGATCGTCACACCGCTGCCCGGCGCTGCCGGGGTTGAGCCGCTCAGCCTGCCTGCCGCCCTGCCCCGCCGCCAGCGTGCGCGGCTGGTCCTGAGCTTTGTCCGTGCATTGCTGCGGTGCCTGCCTGCGATGCTGGGCTGGGCGCTGACCGGCGATCCCGCCCATCGCGCGCGCATCAAGGACCGGCTGGGCCTGGGCCTGCCGCAATCGGGCGGGGCCATCGATCCGGTGCTGCTGCCCGGTGATGATGCGGCCACACCCGAGCGCGAAGGGGCCCCCGCGCGCCTCGATATCGTGCTGCCGGTCTACAATGCCTTTGATCTGCTGCAGGAATGCCTGGCCCGGGTCGAGGCCCATACCGATCTGCCCTACCGGCTGATCGTGGTCGAGGACGGCTCGACCGACACCCGCGTCCTGCCCTTCCTGCGCGACTGGGCCGCCACGCGCGCGCAGGTCGACCTGTTGGAGAACCCGCAGAACCTGGGTTTCATCGGCGCGGTCAATCGCGGGCTGGCCCATGCCGTGGAGAACCCTGCGCCGGAGGACAGGGACGAGGCCGCCCCCGGGGCGGTGGTCCTGCTCAATTCCGACGCGCTGGTGCCTGCGGGCTGGACCAGCCGCCTGGTGGCACCGCTGGCCGATCCGACCGTGGCCAGCGTCACGCCGATGTCCAACGACGCCGAGATATTCTCGGTGCCCGCGATCTGCACCCGCACCCTGCTGGTGCCCGGTCAGGGCGATGCCATCGACGCCGTGGCGGCCCGTATCGGTGTGCCCGCCACGCCGATCACCGCTCCCACCGGGGTGGGGTTCTGCATGGCGCTGGCGCGTGGCTGGCTGGCACGTCTGCCCGGCCTTGATCCGGCCTTCGGGCGCGGCTATGGCGAAGAGGTCGACTGGTGCCAGAAGACCGCGCGTCTGGGCGGGCGGCACCTGGGCCTGCCGGGGCTGTTCGTGGAACATCGCGGCGGCGAAAGTTTCGGCGCGCAAGACAAGGCGGCACTGGTGGCAAGGAACAACGCCATCATCGCCCACCGCTATCCCGGCTATGATCAAAGCGTGCAGGATTTCATCGCCGCCGATCCGGCGCTGACCGCGCGGCTGGCGCTGGGGCTGGCCTGGGCCGGCACGCTGGATGCGGACCGCGCGGTGCCGGTCTACATGGCCCATGCGATGGGCGGCGGGGCCGATCACTGGCTGGAACGTCGGGTGGGCGGGGATCTGGACGACGGCAAGCCGTCTGTCATCCTGCGGGTGGGCACGGCCCATCGCTGGCGACTGGAACTGGTCACACCGCAGGGCCGCATCACCGGGTACAGCGATACGGCCGGTGATATCATCCGGCTGCTGGGTCTGCTGCCGCGCAAGGCGGTGATCTATTCCTGCGGCGTGGGTGATCCCGACCCCGTCGAACTGCCCGCGCTGCTGATGGCGCTGACCGGGCCGCAGGATCGCACCGAGATGCTGTTTCACGATTACTTTCCGCTGTCGCCCTCTTACACGCTGCTTGACAGCGACTGGGCCTATCGTGGTCCGGTCGTGCCTCCGCGCGCAGACCCTGCCCATAGCGCGCGCCGCGCAGACGGGGATGTGGTGTCACTTGAAGACTGGCAGGCGGCCTGGGCCGAGTTCGCCGCCCGTGCCGATCTGGTGGTGTTCTCTGATGACAGCGCCGCACAGGTGGCCGCGGTCTGGCCCGGCCTGGCAGATCGCATAGTGCTCAGACCTCATGCCCTGTTCCACCCGGTACCGCGCCTGCCTGCCCCTGCCGCCGACGCCCCCCCCGTTCTGGCGGTCCTGGGCAATATCGGTCGCCAAAAGGGCGCGGTGGTCGTCCAGCGTCTGGCGGGCCTGCGCGCGCAGGATGGCAAGGGCCCGGGCCTTGTGCTGATCGGCAATATCGACC
Source organism: Lacimonas salitolerans (assembly GCF_042677865.1). Taxonomy (NCBI): domain Bacteria; kingdom Pseudomonadati; phylum Pseudomonadota; class Alphaproteobacteria; order Rhodobacterales; family Paracoccaceae; genus Lacimonas; species Lacimonas salitolerans. Next base: position 6,472 of record NZ_JBHUDD010000029.1, read on the forward strand.
CGGCCTATGATCTGCCGGGCACGATCGCCGTGCATGGCAATTACAACGTGCAGGACCTGCCGCATCTGGTGCGCCGGCATGGCATCACCCATTGGCTGATCCCCTCGGTCTGGCCGGAAACCTTCTGCTTTACCGTGCACGAGGCGCTGGCCACCGGTCTGCCGGTGCTGGCGTTTGGTCTGGGCGCGCAGGGCGCGGCGGTGCGCGCGGCGGAAAACGGGGTCGAGATGCCCTTTGACATCGAGGCCGATCTTGCCCAGACGGTGCGCGATTGCATGGAACGGATCGTGTCGCAGGCGCAGCCAGTGGCGGCGGATAGAATCAAGACGAAAGAGGCGCAATGAACGAGACGGTTTCGATATCCTGGCTGAAATCCCGTGGGGTCGAGGTGCTCAATCGTCCTGGCGGCAAGGTGAGCCTGCCCAAGCACACGGTGATCGAGGCGCCTTCGAGCCTGAAATGGACGCAATACGAGTATCTGATTGAGCTGGGCGCATTTTCCTACCAGGTCTCGGGCTATTGCTTTGCTGCAAAGATCGGCCGCTACTGCTCGTTCGGCGAGGATGTACAGATCGGCCGCCAGAACCACCCCACCACCTGGGTCTCGACCAGCCCGGCCTTTTACCTGGGCGACCGGCTGTTCGATCTGGGCACCGGCTTCGAAGGGGCCGAGGGCTATCACAGCTACAAGTTCGAGTTTCAGGGCCCGGCCACCAAGGCGCGCATCACCACCATCGGCAATGATGTCTGGATCGGCCACGGGGCCTATATCGGCGCAGGCGTGACCATCGGCGACGGGGCCATCGTGGCGGCCCATGCGGTGGTGAGCAAGGATGTGCCGCCCTATGCGGTGGTGGCGGGCAACCCCGCGCAGATCCGCAAATGGCGGGTGGGGCCGCAATTCGTCACCCCCCTGCTGCGGCTGAAATGGTGGCGCTATGCGCCCTGGCAGCTGGATCACCTGGACCCGTCCGACATCCAGGGCTTCCTTTCCGGGCTGCACCATATGAAGGATGTGGAACCCTTTGCCCCCGATGTGGTCGACCTGCGAGCCAAATGACGATGACCACATCCGCCGACACGACCATCGTCTTCCTGCATATCCCCAAGACCGCAGGCCAGACCATCCATTCCGAACTGGCCCGCGTGGTCGGGGCAAAGGCTGTCTCGCCGGTGCGGGTGCATACCCAGGCGGGACCGGGGACCGAACAACTGCCGCCCGGATACAGGCTCTATTCGGGCCATATCGACTGGGAGGCGCTGGAAACCCTGCCCGAACCGCGGTTCGTGTTCACCGTGCTGCGCGATCCGCTGGAGCGCATCGCCTCGTTCTATTTCTACCTGCGACGTCAGGCCGAGGGTCTGAGCGCGGAAGAGCTGGCCAGCAAGGCGCGCACCGGGATGCGCATGGCGCTGGAACTCAGCCCCGATGACTATTTTTTTAGCGGCACGCCCGGCTGGCAGCGTTTCGTCCGCGATCATTACCACAGCCCCTACTGCGCCTATCTTGCGACCCGCAGGCTGCGCGGCTATTCGCAGGTCGCCGATGTGCCGCGCGGCGATCTGGTCAAGCGCGCGCTTGTTGCGGCGCGCGGACTTGACGGGGTCTATAACGTGGATGGGCTGGACCGGCTGGAACAGGATCTCAAGACCCGGCTGGGAATCACCGTGGATCTGACCGGAAAGTTCGTCAATGCCGACCCGGCCGGACAAGAGGCCCGACGCTGGCCCCGGCTGGAAGCGATGATCGAGAAAGAGCAGACGGTGGTGCGCCTGAAACGGTTCGCGCTGGCCGATCAGCTGTTGATGTTCCGCCTTGGCCTGGGTCCGAAACCGGATCGTCCCGAAAGCTGATCGTCGCCTGCCCGCAGTGGGCAGGCAATTTTTCAGCGACAGCTCGTGCCCGGCGGTGGCACTGTCCGCCGCCGGGCAGAATGGCATGTCAGGCAGAGAGAGGCTCGACGGCCCGGGCCTGCCGCATCGTATCAAGATGCGCGACCATCTCTTGCGGCGTGGTACGCAGCGGCAGGATATGGGCATCGGGCACGCCCAGACCGCGCAGCCGCGACTGCTGCGCGCCGATGTCGAAGACCACGACCGGCAGACCGCTCTCGATCGTGGCCGAGAGCGTGTAGGAATAGGTTTCGGGCAGGCGCGCAGGCTGCAGGATAACGTCAAGCTCCAGCGCCTCCAGCCGCTCGGACAAGGTGTCGTGGCTGTAGCGGCCCGCCACCTCGATACCGGCCTCGGCGGCAAGGCGATCATCCTTGGTAAAGCCCACGACCACGAATGTCACGGGCAGGTTGCGGTCCTGAACCAACCGCGCGCAGTCGATCAGATAGGCAAAGCCCTTGATATCCGAGATAGCGCCTATGACACCGACCCGCAGTCTTTCCGACCGCTGACGCCGCGCCACGGGGCGCGCGCCGGGGGTGACCGCGTCATGCGGTGCCACGCGGATCGCGATTTCGGGAAAATAGCGGGTCAGACGCTCGGCCACGTCGCGATCGGGCACGACGCAGGCCTCGGCCCCCGCCAGAAGCGGGCGATTTTCGGCGCGCCACCAGTCGATATCGACAGTGCCGAATTCGGAATGCAGCGCCTGAAGGCAGCGACGACAGCCGTCGCTGTCGGGTTCGCCACAATAGACCCCCCGATCGTCAGCCAGGTTGATGCGCGGACAGATCGGCAGGTAATCGTGGATGACATAGCGCCAGGGCAGACCAGCCTCCTGCAGCAGGCGGTGCAGCTTCTGCGCTCCGAAGCGCCCGAAATCGGCCAGGTGATGCAGATCGACACGGGTGATGCCCAACCGCTGCCACAGCGCGATGATGGCGGCGCGGTCACGCTCCAGGTCCAGCGCCTTGAGGTTGGGCAGATCCGGGGCCGTGGCATGGAAATGCACGACCCGGCCCCGGTGCGGGCTGTCCGCGCGCATCCGAAACACCGATATGCCGTCACGTGCCATGCGGGCGCAATCCTCTTCGACGGCCTGTTCGGTACCGCCGCCGCGCCCGTGCGAGATCACCAGCACGTTGCGCGCGCCCTCCAGTCGCATCATCCGCGCCTCGTCGATGCGGGCGCGATGCGGGCGCAGCGGATCGGCGGCAATGAACCGCTGCACGCGGGCGTCGTATTTCGGGTAGCGTTCGTTGATCACGGCCGTCGCATGGCGCACCCGTTCGGCCTTTTGCCCCTGAAACGACATGTTGCCCAGGTGGCGGATCACCACATTGCCCGCGATCATGTCCAGCCAGCCGGCGGCCTGCGCACGCTGGCAGAAATCATTTTCCTCGCCATAGCCGGTGCCAAAGGCCTCTTCGTCGAAATCGCCCACCTCATCCAGCACTGCGCGCCGGATATACATCGCAAACCCCACCCCCGTGGGGGCGGGCACCGGCTCGGCCTCGGCGTTCACCTCGGCGGCGATGGCATCCAGCGTTTCATAATCGATTTCCAGAGCGTGCGGGTTGTCATGAGGAAAATGCGGATAGCTGCAGATCGTGCCATTGTTGGTCAGCGGCGTCAGCGTGCCGATCAGCGGATCGGCCTGCACGGTCCGGTGCAGCCGGTCGACCCATCCCGAAGGCACCTCGGTATCGGAATTGAGCAGGATGACATCCCGGTCAGGGTGCAGGCCCATGCCCCGGTTCACGCTTTTGACAAAGCCCTGGTTGGTGTCGTTGCGCAGCAGGGTGATATGGCCGCTGTCAGCCAGCGCCTGCAGGGCTGCGCTCAGTTCCGGTTCGGGCGAACAGTCATCCACCACCACCAGCTCGAACGGCACCGCGTCGCGCGCGCGCAGAACATGCCACAGGCACGACAGGGTTTCGTCCAGCGCGCGATAGACCGGAACGATGACATCCAGCACCACCTCCTGCGTATCCTGCGGCGGCAATGCGCGGATCGCGGCCTCCAGATCGTCGGGATGGGTGATCGTCACCCCGTCGGCGCGGCGCAGTCCAAGATCGGCGTAATGCACCGGGATCGCCCCGCGCGCATCGCCCACGGCCAGGTAATGCGCAAGCGCGTGCAGTTCGGATTGCCGCGCCTCGGGGTTTTCGGCCAGATAGGGGTAGATTCCGGTAGGGGGCAGGATCGTATCACAAGGTCCTGACACCCCCTTCTTTCCTCCATTTTGAACTCTGTGGCCGC
>NZ_JBHUDD010000030.1:0-3461 GCF_042677865.1 Lacimonas salitolerans
CAAGCAAATGACCGGAAACCAAACCACCCACACAAACCGCGAAATAGCCGCTTTTTTGAACTACTCACTACGCTGCGGCTCAATTTCCCCACCTTCAGTTTGGCGGCCCCCTGAAACCCCAAATGTCTGCCGCCCGGCTTTGTTGATGGCATGGATGCCCACTCCCGAAACCGCCAGGCAGTGGCGGATCGCCGGAGGGCTCATCTCAACGCCAGTTCCGGCCCGGCGCGATCATGTCGAGGACGTGGACTTCGTTGGCGGCTGGATGGTGCTCGTACAGGAAGACATACCCGTCCACCGGGAGCATCCGCACCTTGCCCTGGAAGACCGGACCCGCCTCGGGAAGGGTGCTGAGGGTCTTGACCAGGCGCGCTTGGATCCGCTCCAGGAAATCCAGGACGGTCGGGATGCTGTCCACGTCCACATGATCGATGAGCTCGACCAGAGCGGTATCGACTCCGGGGGCGAAGAAAACGGTGGCGGGCTGCATGGGCTGAGTGATCAGGATACGCGGCGCAGGGCCCGGTCACGCAGGCTCGCGAAATACGTCGCATCAGCGACGATCCCGTCGCCCTCGGAGATCGCCTTGCGACCGTCCTCCAAGCGCCGGTTCAGATCGATCTGCGCCATCAGCGCATCGAGAAGGCCCAGCTTGCCGGCGGCCACATCCGCCTTCAGGGGCGCGGCCAGGAAGCTGTCGGCAAGCGCGCGGATATCCTCCATCGAGAACATCGCGGCGACTTCGCGGCGGTTCTTCGTGACCGCGACTGGCTCACGGAGCGTGGCCTCCAGAAGCTGGCCGAAAGAATTTTTCGCCTCAACGGCGGTCATGGTTTTCATCAACGCGGTCCCATGTGAAGATCAGGAATGGCTATTATAGCTTGAATGGCTCGCCACTTCCACCCTGCCTTGCACGACTATTCGTATCCCCGCTTCGCCTTCTGCGAAGAGGCTTGGCCTAGCGCTAAACGCCGACGACTTCACGGACGATCGCGCGATCGCTGCCGTCGCCCGTACCCGGAAACGGTGAGCGAAACTGCAGCTGACGTGCTCCGGGAAAGATTCTCCGTAGTGTTCCAGCGCCGACTGTGAGCGAGTTGCCCTCCGTGTCGATGTAGAGCGTCACCTGTGGGATTGGTTCCCGAGGGCAGCCGAGGGTCCAAGAAAACCATGGACTATTTTTGTAGCTGTCATATTTTTGTTACAAACATTTGACCGGTGAGCAAGGCACCACACGATGGATCAATTCACAGCACAGGCCCTGAATCAGGTCGTTGGGCAGTCGGTGACATTCGACCTCATTGCTGATTTCATTCAGGAGTCGTATCTGGTCAAAGGTTTGTTCGCCACTCTCGTGCTGGTCTGCATCCTGAATGCCCGAGTGGACGACAGCCCCAATCGCCGCACCGATGTCTTTACGACGCTCATCGTGATCTTCGCCGCGATCTTCCTTGGCCGCGTTCTGCAGATGATATTGCCGTTTTCGCTCAGACCGCTTCACACCGAGGGCCTCGACCTCGAACTGGCGACGGGGCTCACGCCAGACACCCTCAGAAATGACAGCAGCTTTCCCAGCGATCATGCGCTGATGTTCTTTGCCATGGCCTCCAGTGTCCTTCTCTATCACCGCCTGGCCGGGATCATCCTGATGACGCACGCCGTGGTGATCATCTGCCTGCCGCGACTTGTGCTGGGATTTCACTGGTTTTCCGACATCGTCGCAGGGGCGGCGATCGGTGGGTTGATGGCCTTGCTGTTGCATCGCCAGATCGCACGATGGCTGTCGGGGACTAGGCTTCTGGACTTTCAGAGAAGCCACCCCGGTGTATTCCATGCACTGCTGTTCGCCCTTCTGTGTGAAACAGCCACGATGTACCGGGGAACCCGCAATATCCTGAGTACCTTGACGGATTTCCTGCGCCTTGCATGAGGGGAATGGAAGGATCACCCGCCCAACGAGTCAAAGCGCGCGGGAGTCGACCCTCACCTATCGACAGAGCCTGGGGGCTCGACGCGCTTCCTCGGAAAGTGCGTGAGGCGTTCTACCCAGGCTTGGCGCTGGTGCCGATGGTCAAGAGGCCGGGCACCTGAAGTCCCCGATGTGATCTGCTCGTCCGCATCGGATTTGGCCTGCGCTCAGCGAAGATGCATGACAATGCGCGCCAATCGGTAAACTTGAATAAATTCGTTTACCGATTGCGACGGTCAACTCAAAATCATAGGTTTACCGAGACAGCAGCCGCGAGGCCAACATGACGAACCTGAGCTCAGTGGCACGGTCTGCCTATGGCGATCTCCTGCGCCTATTGAAAGACGACATGGTCGCCAATGTGCGTGGCTCGCTCGTTACCAAGGAGCGCGGCGGCAAGGTCTACTGGTACGCGGCCGAGAAGATCGGCAGTGACGTGAAATTCTGGTATATCGGCCCGGATGGTGCCGAGACGCGCAATCGCGTGGCCCGCATGACCGCGTTGCGCGCGCAGATGACGGACCGCAGGCGTGAACGCGCCAGGCTGGCGCGTTTGCTGCGCGCCGAGGGCATGACCCCGGTCGATCGCGGCACAGGCGGGTTGCTGCTTGCCATGGCCAAGGTGGGCACCTTCCGGCTGGGCGGCACCCTGATCGGAACGAATGCCTTTCGTTTGATGGAGGGAGAGCTGGGCACCACCCTTCCCCTTGGCAGCGTGGCGACCACCGGGGATATCGATGTCGCGCAATTCGAGCGCCTGTCCGTTGCCTTGCAGGACGCCGTCGAACCGTCGCTTGCAGAAACCTTCTCGGCGCTCAAATTCGACCCTGTTCAGGGTCTTGATCCGGGCAGTGTCTGGCGCTGGCGGCAAAGCGGACAGACGGGCATGATGATCGAATTCCTGACGCCGTCCTTCGACGCGGAAGAGACCATTCGCGATCTCCCCGCCCTCGGCGTCAAGGCGCGAGCCCTGCATCACCTGAACTACCTGATTTCCGATCCGATCCACGCTGTTGCCCTCTATCGTGATGGTATCCTTGTGCAGATCCCGCGGCCTGAGAAATTCGCCATCCACAAGCTGATCGTTGCGGACCGCCGCCTTGACGGGCCCGAGTCCTTCAAGGCTGACAAGGACCGCCAGCAGGCCGCGTTCCTTATCGAAACAATGGCCGAGGATCGCCCGTCCGATATCTGGGACGCTTATACCGACGCAATGGCGCGCGGCCCCAGATGGCGTGAGAGGATCGAACGGACGCTGAAGCGGTTGCCGGGCACGCACGAGCTGCTGATGCGGTGCGAAGCAGGGTAGCCAGAACGCCTGCCCTCGATGTCGCGAAATAGGGTCACTGACCTGCCATCAATCTTCATCCAACCGAAACCGGTGCCCCTTGGTTGTGGTCCGACCCCGAACTGTGAATCGGCATGCAAAAGTGACCCACTTGGGTGGGTTATGATCATCTAAAACTGACCCACCTGCATTGTTAACATCCGT
>NZ_JBHUDD010000031.1:0-17663 GCF_042677865.1 Lacimonas salitolerans
GAAAAACACCGTCACGGACATCGTCAGGCGGCACCGCCAAAATGCCTTGTGATACGATCCTGCCCCCTACCGGAATCTACCCCGATATCGATGCGTCGCTTCTGAGCCTTCTTGCCTCGCTGTCTCAAGAAGATCAAAAGCGGCTTTTTGATTTTCTAGCAATTCTGCGCACCCGTACTGACGGATAAAATACAAAAGAAGGATTTTTTCCTTTTTCCCCAAGGCCTTGACGCACTCTTCAAGGTCGGCCCAGTCATCGGGTACCAGGGGGGCCTTTTCAAAATCGGTTCTATCCTGCATCAGACACTTCCGTCCACAATCACCAAGCAACAGCTGTGCGTGTGGCAGCCCCCTACCAACATACACAAACTGTATTTTTCCTTGCAAAGAATAAGGTAAGAAAACACCCATAGGTCGTCAACCTGTGACTTGTTATATTTCACAGGTGCCGCTGGCGTCGGCCATGTTCTGCCAATACATCCTATGAGATTACCGCCCCCCCTACCACCGGTGCACCGGCCTCGCATGCAGTAAAAGTCTTTATGTAATCATCAGATTGAAGCGACAGGCTATCAGCGCAAAGCCAGGGTCATCGGCAAAATTCCTCTCATAGTAGTAGTCTGACCCCCACCAGTGCGACCCAAAGCTTGACCGAATGTGTTATTTCACATTAACCTTAGGCAGTATAGAGGAGTCAGCCGATGTTCTTCGACGACAGAACAGCCTTCACGCCACGCCTTGGTGCGCGGATGACCTACGGTGTCACGCGAGTTCTGGATGCCCTTCAGGCAAGGCCCGTTGCGCCCCCCGCTGCCGTGTCGGAACAACAGGGCGGCATGACCGTTCTGGATCGTATGGCGCGGACACAGCATCCCGCCTGCCTGCCCGAGAAAGACCGCCGCACGATCGAGGTTCGTGGGCAGTTCGCCAACAAGAAGGCGATCGTCTTTGCCGAAGCCAGCCAGCCCAACCTGGACATGCGCATCTGGCTGGAAGACATCTATGATCTGTCCCTGGTCAATGTCTATGACAGGACCGGGTTTTTCGAATGGCTGCTGAAATGCGGCAAGGATGCGGACCTGTTCATCATCGATGCCGACAGTTTTGCAAGTGACAGATCGCTCATGCTGAAATTCTGCGAGGCGATCCGGCAGAAGTTCCACAGCAGGCCGCTCATCCTGTTGAACCGCGAGGCGGAACGCAATGAATTCGTCCAGACATGCAAGGATGGCGCAGACGTCGTGCTGCAAAGCCCGACCAGCCGCACGGCCGTCTGGCTGGGCGTCAAGGCAGCGATGGACCACCACTATCACTGACACATCCGTCCTGCGTCACAGACGACGCAGGACGGATGACGGCCTGCAGGCTACCCCCAGCAGTTAGGCAGGTCCGCCGGCTGTGCGACTCATCGCACAGCCGGCATTTTATTGCGGAACTTCCGAAATCCGCCCGACGCTAATGCGTCCAGGCACCGCGCCGCTTGGTGGCAAAGTTGTCGCCATAGCCACCGGGCCGGATGTTGAGCTTGCGCGGCTTGGGCTCGTTCACCACCGCCTCGATCCCGTGATCCTGCGCGTATTCCAGCGCGGCTTCCTTGGTGGAAAACTGCAACTTGACCTGCGCCTGCGTGTCACCGGACGATGTCCAGCCCATCAGCGGATCGACCTCGCGCCGCGACGCCGGGGCAAATTCCAGGACCCAGTTGCGGGTCTTTGCGGTGCCCGACTGCATCGCGGTGCGGGCGGGTTTGTAGATACGTGCGCGCATGAGGACCCCATATGTCAGATTGCGACCCGGTTATCGGGCAAAAGCCGGTGCGGGGCAAGGGTCAAACCCGGACCAATCGGGTGCAAACAGAGGCTTGCGCCATACCCCGACCACGGGGAGCGAGGGGTGGGTGTTGCAGCCAAAGGCACGCCGCAGCACACTGTTTGCTTCTGAAAACATAGCGCCGCGCCTTTTCTTCACGCAAGAAATAGATGCGCCCCGGATGTATTTTTGTAATTTCCTTGCGATCCCGTCACCGGCAATCCCCGGACCCGCAAAGAAAAACGCGTCTGACCACAAATCGTGCAACCCACGCCGCGTCGCCGGGCTGCCGGGGTTGAACTGGAACAAAAACAGATCAAATCTTGTCCAACCCCGCTCGGAGATTCTCATGCCCTACGCCCATTCCGACAAATCGGAAGCCCTGCTGCACTCGCCCGCGCCCGACGTGCAGACCCGCGAAAAGCTGGAAGGCGGCAAGCGGTTCATCATGCACAGCCAGTTCGAACCCGCAGGCGACCAGCCCACGGCCATCGCCGAACTGTCGGGCGGCATCAAAAGCGGTGAGCGTGATCAGGTGCTGCTGGGCGCCACGGGCACCGGCAAGACCTTTACCATGGCCAAGATCATCGAGGAAACCCAGCGCCCCGCGATCATCCTCGCCCCCAACAAGACGCTGGCGGCCCAGCTCTACGGCGAGTTCAAGGGCTTCTTCCCCGAAAACGCCGTGGAATACTTCGTCAGCTACTACGACTACTACCAGCCCGAAGCCTATGTCGCCCGCTCCGACACCTATATCGAGAAGGAATCCCAGATCAACGAGCAGATCGACAGGATGCGCCACTCGGCCACCCGCGCCCTGCTCGAACGCGACGACGTGATCATCATCGCCTCGGTGTCGTGCATCTACGGCATCGGCAGCGTCGAAACCTATGGCGCGATGACCCAGGATCTGCAGATCGGCAAGGACTACGACCAGCGCAGCATCATGGCCGACCTCGTGGCCCAGCAATACAAGCGCAACGATCAGGCGTTCCAGCGCGGCAGCTTTCGGGTGCGCGGCGACAGCCTGGAAATCTGGCCCGCCCACCTCGAGGACCGCGCCTGGAAACTGTCGTTCTTTGGCGAGGAACTGGAAGGCATCACCGAATTCGACCCCCTCACCGGCGAGAAATACGGCACGATGGAGCGCGTCCGCGTCTACGCCAACTCGCATTACGTCACGCCCAAGCCGACGATCCAGCAGGCCATCGCCAGCATCAAGAAGGAACTGCGCATCCGGCTCGACCAACTGGTGGGCGAGGGCAAGCTGCTCGAGGCGCAACGGCTGGAACAGCGCACGAATTTCGACATCGAGATGCTGGAAGCCACCGGCGTGTGCAACGGAATCGAGAACTATTCGCGCTACCTCACCGGCCGGGCACCGGGCGAGCCGCCCCCCACCCTGTTCGAATTCATCCCCGACACGGCCATAGTCTTTGCCGATGAATCCCACGTGTCGGTTCCGCAGATCGGCGGCATGTACAAGGGCGACTACCGGCGCAAGTTCACCCTGGCCGAGCATGGTTTCCGCCTGCCGTCCTGCATGGACAACCGACCGCTGAAATTCGAGGAATGGGACGCCATGCGCCCGCAATCGGTCTTTGTCAGCGCCACCCCCGGCAGTTGGGAGATGGAGCAGACCGGCGGCGTCTTCACCGAACAGGTGATCCGCCCCACTGGTCTGATTGACCCGCAGGTCGAAATCCGGCCCGTCGAGATGCAGGTTGACGACCTGCTGGACGAGGTGCGCAAGGTCGCCGCCGACGGATACCGCACGCTGTGCACAGTGCTGACCAAGCGCATGGCCGAGGATCTGACCGAATACATGCACGAACAGGGCATCCGCGTGCGCTACATGCACTCCGACATCGACACGATCGAACGGATCGAGATCCTGCGCGACCTGCGACTTGGTGCCTTCGACGTGCTGATCGGCATCAACCTTCTGCGCGAGGGGCTGGATATCCCCGAATGTGGGCTGGTGGCGATTCTGGATGCCGACAAAGAGGGCTTCCTGCGCTCGGAAACCTCGCTGATCCAGACCATCGGCCGCGCCGCGCGCAACGCCGAAGGCCGGGTGATCATGTATGCCGACCGCGTCACCGGCAGCATGGAACGCGCCCTGCGCGAAACCGACCGCCGCCGCGCCAAGCAGGTCGCCTACAACGAAGAACACGGCATCACCCCCGCGACGATCAGGAAGAACGTCGATGACATCCTGCAGGGGCTGTACAAGGGCGATGTCGACATGAACCGCGTCACTGCCACCATCGACAAGGGGCTGGCCGGCTCGAACATGCAGGCCGTGCTCGAAGGGCTGCGCACCGACATGCGCAAGGCCGCCGAGAACCTGGAATTCGAAGAAGCCGCCCGACTGCGCGACGAGGTCAAGCGGCTGGAAGCCGTCGATCTGGTCGTCTCCGACGACCCGCTGGCCCGTCAATACGCGGTCGAGAAAGCGTCAGACGAAGCCACCAAGGCGCGCGGTCGGTCCACTGCGGGCCGGCCGGGGCAAAGGGGTGGTGTCAAGCGGAGGAGTCGGTAAAGGGCAATGGCTGCAAAGGGGCGACTGCAAACACACCACGATCCCGACTGACATTCCAGGCTCGGTGGGTTTCACCCACCCTACCCGCCTCGCGTAAGGCGGGTGGCATTATGCCCCGGACCACATCACCGCATCGTGTCCCCCGCCAGCCCAAAACCACTTGCCTTCCACCAACGGCAAGGTGCGAAGCTTCGCGCCCATCACCCACTGAAAGGCACGCTCAAAATGACCCTTCGTTTTCGCCCCGCCCTTGGCGCGGCCCTGTTGACGCTGGCCCTGTCACCTGCCGCTGGGATGGCGCAATCGCACAGCCACGCAGGACACGCCATGCCCGCCGACACCGACATGCCCGCCTCGACCCACGCCTTTATGGCCGCCAATGCGGCGATGCATGCGGATATGGATATCGAGTTTACCGGAAATGCGGATGTGGATTTCCTGCGCGGCATGATCCCGCATCACGAAGGCGCGGTCGCCATGGCGCAGGTCGTGCTGGACCACGGCACCGATCCCGAGATCCGCAAACTGGCCCAAGAGATCATCGCCGCCCAAGAGGCCGAAATCGCCTGGATGAAGGCCCGCCTGTCCGACCAGTAGGGTGGGTGGCAACCCACCACATCGCACCCGCCTCACATCAGGCGGGTTGGCACCCACCCTACCCACCACCGTAGGGTGGGTGCCAACCCACCACCGTAGGGTGGGTGCCAACCCACCACACCACGCCCAGGCAGGTGCCAACCCACCCTCACACCGCAGAATCAAAAACGCGGCCCCCTTTCGGAAGCCGCGTCAAATCTCGTGTCGCGGGCGATTACGCCAGCTGAAGGTTCATCGCGCTTTCGCGGCCATCACGGCCGGACTCAACGTCGAAGGTCACTTTCTGGTTGTCGGCCAGACCGGTCAGGCCCGAACGCTCAACAGCCGAAATGTGAACGAAAACGTCCTTGCCACCCGATTCCGGCTCGATAAAGCCAAAACCTTTAGTTGCGTTGAACCATTTTACAGTGCCATTGGCCATCTGTTTATTCCTTGTAGTCATACCGCTCACGGGATGTAGCGGCCCGGCGAAGTCACGTCTGGATCGAAACTGCGTGCCGGTTAGGGGAACAGAAAGCTCGAATAGAAGGTCTTAGCCTGATCCGTATGACAGGCCGGCCCCGTGATAGCAAGGATTCGTTTGCGCGCCCCTCCCGGCAGGGCGCGCATCTGCATGGTGTGTGCATGATCCGTGCATGAATATCACACGGTGTTTTTCGGCCCTCACTCGCCGGTCACGGTCAGGCCCAGCATCCGCCAACCCTGCATCCCGGCGCGATAGTAATAGATCTTTTCGGCTGGAAATCCCGCTTCGATCATCCGCCGCGCCGCCGCCGGCGACTGCCCGCACCAAGGCCCGTTACAATAGAGTGCGACGCTCTTGATCGCGTCACCTTCGCAAATAAATCCTTCAAAATCAGGCTCGCAGCCCAATTCACCCAAGCGGTCGGGGGCCTCGGTATAGGGGATGTTGACCGCCCCGGGAATCGCCCCGCCTTCGAAATCGCGGCGGATACGGCCATCGGCCACCACCACATCGGGGTCGTTAAGAAACTCCATCAATTCCAGTTCGCCGATCGGCGTCACACCGGGTGCCGGCACCATCGGCTGGATACAGAACTCCGGACACGGCCGGGAAGTCCGCGCCCAATCGTCGCCGATGCGGTTGTCAGTGTCCTGGTTGCGGGTGATCTCGACCGGGCCGCCGCTCGTCTCGACGGTGACGGTCGTCACACCGTCGGTGATCGCGACCTCCTGAGCATGCATCTGCGTCGTCATGGCCATGCACATCAGGGCTGCGCTTGCTGCCAGTCTCATCAAATCTCCTCCCGTTTCATTCAGTGTGGCGTCAGATGAAGGGCACAAAGGGAATGCCGCACCCGGTCAAGACCATCAGGCCCGCCAGAAAAACAAACACTTTCATAATATTACTCCTGCCTTTGCATCAGCCTAGCCGCAAACCACCTGCGCAGTCAAAGCCCGGCTAACAAACAAAAACGCGGCCCCGCTGCCGGGACCGCGCCACAAAGCGCCTATCCAGCCCGTCCTCAGGCCAGCGAGATGTTGATAGCACTCTCCCGCCCGTCACGGCCGGCTTCGATGTCGAACGTGACCTTCTGATTGTCTGCCAGACCGGTCAGGCCCGAACGCTCGACGGCCGAGATGTGGACGAATACGTCCTTGCCGCCGGTTTCGGGGGCGATAAAGCCGTAGCCCTTGGTTGTGTTGAACCATTTCACTGTGCCATTGGCCATGTGATCTTCCTTCAGTTTTCAATCCGCTCGCGGGATGCAGCGGCGCGGCAAAGTCACGTCGTTGATCGAAGACTGTGAGCCGAAGTCGGAAAACAGAAAGATCGTAGCGGTGGTCTTAGCCCCTTCCATATGCCGATTCATGGCGAAAAAATCAAGATGAAGCTGCGTGGGCCAGACTTTGGTCGACAGCTGTCACCTCCCGCTCACACGTGGATACAAGCAGAAAAACGCCGACGGCACAGGACCGTCGGCAAGAGCCATGTCGCTCGGTCTGCCCGCGCGCTCAGCGCAGCAGCAGCGCCCAGACAAAGTACGGCGGCAGCGCCATTGCGAACAACACACAAAAGGTGCGCGCCCAGTCGCCCAGGCTTTCCAGCTTGTTGATGTCCTTCATTCCCAACGCCAAGCCCATGAGACCACCGGCAAAACCGCTTTCCACCGCCTCGCTGCGCCGGAGGCTGGCCATGGCGTTATCGTAAACCTGCTGCTGACGTTCCTGCTCGGTCATGTTCCGGCTCCTTCTTGCCCTCGTTACAGGTGCCAATCTTGTGTCCCCGCCGCGGGATGTCCAGTCGCAACGCACCTTTGCCACAGAGGAATTTCCCCTATCTTTTCAAAAATAAGCTGCGAAGGGGATGACATGCGACGATTGGCTGCGGGTTTTTGCTTATGGGCAGGTGCGGCACAGGCGTGGGAGTTCTCGGCCACGCCGATCTGTACCCTGTTGCACGACGATGACGCCTTCACGCTGCGCGTCACCTATGACGCCACGCTTCCCGAATACCGCCTTGTGCTCAGCCTGCGTGACGCCCCATGGCCCGGCGGCCAGACCTTTGCCATCACCTTTGACGGGGACCGCCCGATAGCCATTGCGACTGATCGGCATGAGCTGTCGGAGAGCAACACAACAGTTTCTGTCACCGATCGCGGATTTGGCAACGTGCTGAACGGGATGGAATTCAATCGCACCGCCATCGCCACCTTGGGCGACCGGCAGATAGCAATACCGCTGGACGGCGCGGCAGAACCCGTCCGGCAATTCCGCGCCTGCCCCGCACCCGGTCTGGTCTGACCGGGTGCGGGGACAGATTATCGCGCGAATTTCTTGTGCTTCAGGCGCTTGGGTTCCAGCGCATCCGCGCCAAGCCGGCGCTTCTTGTCTTCCTCGTAATCCTCGAAGTTGCCCTCGAACCACTCGACATGCGCCTCGCCCTCGAAGGCCAGGATATGCGTGCAGATCCGGTCGAGGAAGAAACGGTCGTGCGAGATCACCACCGCACACCCCGCGAAATCCACCAGCGCATCTTCAAGCGCGCGCAGGGTTTCCACGTCCAGATCGTTGGTCGGTTCGTCAAGCAGCAGCACATTGCCGCCCGAGCGCAGCAGACGCGCCATGTGCACCCGGTTGCGTTCACCGCCTGACAGCAGGCCGACCTTTTTCTGCTGGTCACCGCCCTTGAAGTTGAAGGCCGAGCAATAGGCCCGCGCGTTCACCTCGGCATCGCCCAGCTTGATGATGTCCAGCCCGTCGGCAATCGCCTCCCAGACGTTTTCATTGGGGTTCAGGTCGTCGCGCGACTGATCGACATAAGACAGCTTGACGGTTTCACCGTATTCCACGGTCCCTTCATCGGGCTGTTCCTGCCCGGTCAGCATGCGAAACAGCGTGGTCTTGCCCGCGCCGTTCGGCCCGATCACGCCGACGATCCCGCCCGGTGGCAAGGAAAACGACAGATCCTCGACCAGCAGTTTGTCGCCCATGGCCTTTTTCAGCCCCTCGACCTCGATCACCTTGGAGCCCAGACGCGGGCCATTCGGGATGATGATCTGGGCGCGCGACAGCTTTTCACGCTCGGACTGGTTGGCCAGGTCGTTATAGGCGTTGATCCGCGCCTTGGACTTGGCCTGCCGCGCCTTGGGGCTGGCACGCATCCATTCCAGTTCGCGCTCCAGCGTCTTTTGCTTGGACTTGTCCTCGCGCGCTTCCTGGCTCAGGCGCTTGGCTTTCTGCTCCAGCCAGCTTGAATAGTTGCCCTCGTAGGGAATGCCCGAGCCGCGATCCAGTTCAAGGATCCAGCCGGTGATGTCATCCAGAAAATAGCGGTCATGGGTGACGATCAGGATCGTGCCGTTGTAATCGATCAGGTGCTGTTGCAACCAGGCGATGGTCTCGGCGTCCAGATGGTTGGTCGGTTCGTCCAGCAGCAGCATGTCAGGCGCTTCGAGCAGCAGCTTGCACAGGGCCACGCGGCGCTTTTCCCCGCCCGACAGGCTGGTCACGTCGGCCTCGTCCGGCGGGCAGCGCAGGGCCTCCATCGCCACGTCGATCTGGCTGTCCAGATCCCACAGGTTCTCGCTATCGATCTCGTCCTGCAACTGCGCCATCTCGTCGGCGGTCTCGTCGCTGTAATTCATCGCCAATTCGTTGAAACGGTCCAGCTTGGCCTGCTTCGCCGCCACGCCCAGCATGACGTTGCCGCGCACATCCAGACTGGCGTCAAGTTCGGGCTCCTGCGGCAGATAGCCGACCTTGGCCCCCTGCGCGGCCCAGGCTTCGCCCTGAAACTCGGTATCAAGACCCGCCATGATGCGCAGCAGCGTGGATTTACCCGAGCCGTTGACACCCACGACACCGATCTTGACCCCCGGCAGGAAATTCAGGTGGATGTTCTCGAAACACTTCTTGCCACCGGGATAGGTCTTGGAAACCCCCTGCATGTGATAGACATACTGATAGGACGCCATGTGCGCTGCTCCTGCTGGAAAATCAAAGTCGATCCCTGATACATGGGAGCGCACACAGGAGCAATGCGTGCCAGGCCTGCTTTCTCTCTCTTGAAATATCCCCGCCGGAGGCTCCAACCTCACACAGGTCGCTGTCGCCAGATGCAAGGCACGCCAGCGCAACGAGCGGCCCGAGCCGAAGGCCGAAGGCCGCAGGCGAGACATCCGGCGCGCGGCATCGCCGCGCACCGTTTGATCACGCCGGTTTGGCTCAGAAGCCCATGACTTGCGTGTCGTCACCCATGATCGTGGCCGCCATCGCGTCGGGCTTGGCCACGCCCACACCGTCCAGCAGCACGCTGGCGTCGGCACCCTTGCCCGGCAGGTAGATCGCGCAGACCTCGACCGTGGTGTCGGGCTTGGTCATGATCATCTGCATCAGGCCCTGAGGGCTCATGTCGCGGGGCGGCTGGCCTGCGGTGGCGGTTTCGGGCGCGTCCTTCAGCGCCAGATCGCCCGCCGGGCCGCACAGCAGGATATGAGCGGACTTGCCCTGTTCCACGGCCTGCATGGTCAGCACCATCGCCATCAACTGGGTCTGGGCCTCGGGGGCGGTCAGCACCGTCACCAGTTTCGACGGGCCCTCGGCATGGGCCATGGGTGCGGTCAGCGTGGCCGTGGCAATCGCAGCGGCGGTCAGAAATCGTTTCATGGTCTCTCCTCTGGTTGAATGCAAATTACATTCTGCTTTCGGAATATCACTACCACGAAATCCGGGCGCCGCATTGCGACACACCGCCGCCCCAAGGCCATTTCACCCATCCTCCCGCGCAATCACCACAGAGCAGGACCAAAGATCAGCGCCATCCCGCCCACTGCCAGCCCAAGCCGCAGCCCGGCACCCGCCCGCCCGATCAGGCCAAAGGATATCGCCGCCAACCCCGCACCGATCAGCCCGAAGGCCAGCAGCGCCGCGCCCGGCTCTTCGGACATCCGGATCACCGCCGGTTGCGCGATCATCCCCAGCGGGATCAGGTACAGCCCCACCCCCAGCGCCATCGACGTCATCGCCACGCGCAGCCAGTTTTCCCCGATCATGCCCGCCGCGATGAACACCGCGCCGCAAACCGGCGGCGTGATCGTGGACAGCAGGGCGAACCAGAACACGAACAGATGCGCCTGCAACGGCGCCAGCCCCAGTTCGATCAGCGCAGGCCCGGCCACCGAGACGCAGATCACATAGGCGGCCGTGGTCGGTACCTCCATCCCCAGCACCAGACAGGCCAGCGCCGTCAGCAGCAGCGAGGCCCACAGCATCCCACCCGAGCCCTCAAGAATGACCGAGGTGATCTTGACCCCCAGCCCGGTCACCCCCAGCACCCCGATGATGATCGAGGCGCACAGGATGATGGCGGCGATCATCGCCACCTGTTGCGACGCGCTCAGCAATGCCTGGGCCACCCGACCGGCGGTGCGCGCGGCGTCAAACCGCATGTCCGCCCCAGTCAGCAACAGCAGCGCACCGGCGATGATCGCCAAGCAGGCGGCATATTGCGGGGTGTAGCCAAAGGCGAACATCCCCAGCAGCAGCACAGTGAACGGGATCAGGAAAAACATCGCCGTGACCGCCACATCGCGCGTCGCGGGACGCTCGTCCTCGTCGATGCCGCGCAGGTCGAACCGGGTGGCATAGGCGTTGATTCCCACCCAGACCGCCCAAAAATACAGGATCGCGGGCAGGAACGCCGCAGCAATGATCTGCGTGTAGGGTGTGCCGGTCAGTTCGACCATCACAAAGGCCCCGGCCCCCATCAGCGGCGGCATGATCTGCCCGCCCGAACTGGCCACCGCCTCGACCCCGGCTGCCAGCCGCCTAGGGTAGCCCAGTTTCGTCATGGCCGGCAGGGTGATCGCCCCGGTCGAGGCCACATTGGCGCTGGCCGACCCCGAGATCGACCCGAACAGCGCCGAGGACAGCACCGACACCTTTGCCGCACCGCCCTTGAGCCGCCCCGCTGCCGCAGCGGCCACGTTCATGAACCCCTGCCCCGCCTCACCCGCGTTCAGCACCGCGCCGAAGATGACGAAGATCGAAACGACACCGACCGAAACGGCGGTCAGGCTGCCCCAGATGCCGCCCTCGGCAATCACCATGGTGCCAAGGAAGGACCGCAGCGGCATGCCGGAATGGCCGAACTCGCCCGGGATATGTTGGCCGAAAAACGCATACAACAGGGCGGCGGCGGCGACCATGGGCAGAGGCCAGCCGATCGCGCGGCGCGCGGCCTCGATCACGATGGCCAGCAGGGCAAAGGCCAGCCAGACCTGAAATTCGGTCTCGATAAAGCCGTACTGATCCGACAGCGCATCGGCGTTGACGGCGATCCAGACGCTTCCAGCCACGCCGACCGCGCACAGCACGACGCCGCTGACCAGCCGCCAGCCCGTCGCGCCATAGACGAAAATCCACGGCAGGATCAGCGCCATGTGGAGCGGGCGGCTGACCAGATTGGGCACCAGCCCGGAAAAGATCAACCCGATGTGAAAGGTCACCACCGCCGCTGCCAGCGCCAGCCAAAGCCCTTTTGACGCCACAGCCTGCGGCAAAACCAGTTGCGTCTGCATTCCCTGCCCCCCGACGTGGAAAGGCCGGGCCACCCGTGGCCCGGCCCTGAGTGCCCGCTTGCGCGGTGCTTACATGTTGCCGTCGTTCAGAGGCATGCCAGCCTCTTGATAGTAACGGATGGCCCCGGGGTGCATCTTGCCGGTGATGGTGGACAGCATCGCGGCATCCACACCATCCCACCAGGGCGCAGACTCAGCCATCTTTGCCTTGGCCTCCCAGAAGGTCCTGGTCATTTGATAGGCGGTGTCCTCGTCCATCTTGGTGGTCGTATAGGCCACGACCGGCAACGAGGTGGTCACGATGTCGGCCTCCTGCCCCGCATAGGTGCCCGCCGGGATTACCAGTCTGGTGCGGTTGGTCTGGGCCACCTGTTCGTCGTCCAGCGACAGGATGGTCACGCCGGTGGACGCCGCGGCCTCGACCACATTGGGGGCGGGCCAGCTGCCGGCGGTCACGAACCCGTCGATCTGGCCGTTCTTCAGCGCGGCCACCGCATTGGACAGTTCCGCATCGGCGATATTGACCTTGTCGGTCAGCCCGAACAGATCGAGATATTTCGCGCCCTCGGTCGCGCCGAAACTGCCCTTGCCCAGCAGGATCGTCTTGCCCTCAAGATCGGCAAAGCTGCTGACCTCGCTTTCGTTGGACATGACGAAATGCATGGTCAGCGACGGGATCGGGAACAGCGCGCGGATCTCGTCATAGGCGGGGTCGCCCTTGCCCTCGAACATCGCCTTGCCGCCCTGCGCCAGCCCCACAAGGCTGGGCGGCGTGGTAAAGACATAGTCGGCCCCGCGCGCGCGCACCTCCATCACGTTCTGGACCGAGCCCTGGCCCTCTTCGATGGTGACGATGATCGCGCCATCCGATCCGGCCTTCATCGCTTCGGAAATCTGCACGCCCATCTGGTAATAGGACGTGCCCGCCTTGGCGGATTTATAGGTCACGCGGGTTTCCGCAAACGCGGGTGTTGCCAGCACCGCGCCTGCGGCAACCGCCCCGGCCAGCCATCTTGTCATGTGAAACATCGGTCATCCTCCCTTGGTATCGGCAAAGCAAACATCACCGGCGCGGCGCGGTCAATCGCAACCGCGCCGCCATAACGCAAAACGCCCCGGCGGTGGGGCCGGGGCGTTTTGTTGCAATGTCGGGGCGTGTCAGGCGACGCGGGGCAATTCCTGCGCCTCGCCTTCAATAAAAGCCGCGTGCAGCGCCTTGATCACCGGCTTGAGATCCTTGCGGTCCAGGATGAACTGCACATCAACGTTGCGCGGCCCCTGTGTGGCACCGATGGATTCATACCCGGCGTCGGCAATCGCCAGCAATCCGCGCGTCAGCACCGACAACCCGTTCAGGTCGCGCCCGATGACCGAGGCCAGCGACAAGGTGCGCGACCGCACCTCGGCCGAGGGATATCGCGCCGCGATATCCTTTTCGACCCGGCGCATCGTCTTGAGCGAGCTGTCGACGTAATGCGTGATGGTGTTGGCGTTCGACACCTTGGACACGATGCGCACATCGTGGCGCGTCAGCACATCCAAAATGCTGGCGTCATAGCCCTTGACGCCGACCATGTCCTGCTCGAACACCTCAAGCGCGATGATGTCCAGACCGGTCACGATCTCGACCGCCGCCTTGTCCGCCGGCTGATCGTCGATCAGCGTGCCGGGGTCGTCGGGCTCGAACGCGTTGGTGACACGCAGGGGCACATCGGCCTGGCGCAGGGTCTTGGCCGCCTTGGGGTGGATCGCCTCCATCCCCATGTTCGACAGCTGGTCGGCCACGTCATAGTTGGTGCGCCCCAGCTTGCGCACGGCATCCTGCCCCACAAGGTTGGGATCGGCCGAGGACAGGTGGAATTCCTTGTGAATGATCGCCTCGCGCGCGCCGGTCAGCGCGGCAAGCGTGGAGAATGTCACCTCGGAATAGCCGCGGTCGAATTCACGCATCAGGCCTTCGGCGCATTGGGCATAGCCGGTGACGATCGGCATTTCCGTGGACGGATCAACCGCCTTCATCGCAGCACCGATCCGCTGTTCCAGCGTCACGTCGCCCTCGTCGCGCCAGCCCGAAAGATCAACCAGACGGGCATTTACGCCGGCGCGCTGCAACAGCAGCGTGGTCACCAGGGCCGAATGGGCCTCGCCCAGACCCGACAACAGTTCGCGCACCTGCAAAAGGTGCTCTGCCAGCCGGAAATGCCCGTAGGAACACAGGCGCTGCAGGTCGATCAGACAGTTGCGCGCGCCTTCGATCCGGTCGCGCACGAATTCGTCCGCGCGCTCGACATCGGCGTTGTTGTCCAGCACTTCATTGTGCGCCTTGATCATTTCCTTGGCCACAACGTCCAGCGCCTCGTGCCAGCCATGATCGGTGTCGGCATCGGTAAACTGCGCATACACCCCGGCCTTGCCGGTTTTCTTGTGTTCCAGCAGCAGGTTGGTGATGCCGCCAAAGGCCGACACCACAAAGACCCGACCATAAAGGTCGGCATCCTTGCGGCCGCCGATGAACAGCGTGTCACGCAATTCATGGATGCGGGACATGGATGTCCCGCCAATTTTCTCAACCGTATGGGTCATGTATCAGTCCGCCAGTTCCTCAGGCGCGGCATAGGATCCGTCCTCGCGGTGGACTTCCTTGCCGGTCACCGGTGGGTTGAAGCAGCACGCCATCCAAAGCTCTTCCTCGGCGCGCAGCGTATGCTTGTCATGCTCGTTCAATGCATACATCGTTCCGGGCTTGATCTGGTGCGTCTCGCCGGTGGCCAGATCGGTGATCGAGCCCTTGCCCTGCATGCAATACACGCTTTCAAAGTGGTTCTTGTAGTGGAACGTGTGTTCCGAACCTGCCTCGAGAATGGTGATGTGGAACGAAAAGTTCATCCCGTCCTCGGCCAGAAGCATCCGAACCGATGTCCAGTTGGCATCCGAGACGACGCGGTGTTGTTCATTTTTGCTGATGTCGTCAAAGTCGCGCACGATCATAGGGGGTTACTCCGCTGCCAGTTTCATGTTTGTCGTCGCCTCGCGCGTCGCTTCGAGAAGGATGTCGAACCCTTCGCGGAACAAGGCGGGCGTGGTCGTCAGAGGGGCCAGAACCTTGACCACCTCATCATGCGCCCCGGAGGTTTCGATCACCAGCCCCTTTTCAAAGGCGCGTGCGCAGATATCCCCGGCCAGATCACCGCTGCCCACGTCGACACCCTGCATCAGGCCACGGCCCTTGAGAGTGGCACCGGGCACCATTTCGGCCACTTGTTGCAGCGCGGTTGTCAGCATCACCGACTTTTCCGCCAGTTCCTTCTGGAACGTGTCATCGGCCCAGAACTTCTCAAGCGCGATCCGCGCGGTGATGAAGGCATGGGTGTTGCCCCGGAATGTGCCGTTATGCTCGGCCGGCTTCCAGATGTCGTACTC
Source organism: Lacimonas salitolerans (assembly GCF_042677865.1). NCBI lineage: Bacteria > Pseudomonadati > Pseudomonadota > Alphaproteobacteria > Rhodobacterales > Paracoccaceae > Lacimonas > Lacimonas salitolerans. The sequence continues at coordinate 15,415 of NZ_JBHUDD010000031.1, forward strand.
GCGCTTGATCAGCAGCGCGGCAAACGGCAGTCCCATGCCGCTGAACGACTTGGCCAGCGGGATCAGGTCGGGCTCGATCCCCATTTCTTCAAAGCTGAAGAACGTGCCGGTGCGGCCGCAGCCCGCCTGGATGTCATCGACGATGAACAGCGCGCCGTGCTTCTTGGCGATCCGGGCGATGCCCTGCATGAACTCGGCGCTCGCGGCGTTCAGCCCGCCCTCGCCCTGTACGGGTTCGATCAGGAAGGCAGCGGGCGCATCGACGCCGCTGGACGGGTTGTCCAGCATCTGTTCGATCAGCGACAGGCTGTCCACATCGGGGCCAAAGGCGTCTTCGAACGGCATGTGTGTCACGCCGTCCAGCGCCGACATGCCCGAACCGCCGCGCTTGCCGGTGTTCCCGGTCGCGGCCAGCGCGCCCATGGTCATGCCATGAAACCCATTGGTAAAGGCGATGATGTTCTTGCGCCCCGTCACCTTGCGCGCCAGCTTCATCGCGGACTCGACGGCATTGGTGCCGGTCGGCCCGGTCATCATCACCTTGTGGTCCATGCCACGCGGTTTCAGGATGAGCCGCTCGAACGTTTCAAGAAAGTCCGCCTTGGGCTGCGTGTGCATGTCCAGCGCGTGGGTGATCCCGTCGTTCTGCATGTGTTCGACCAGCGCGGCCTTCATGTCGGGATCGTTGTGCCCATAATTGAGCGACGAACACCCGGCCAGAAAGTCGATGTAGCGTTTGCCTTCGGCGTCGAAAAGCTCGGACCCCTTGGCGCGGTTGAACATGGCGGGCATGGCGCGACAGTAAGAGCGCGCCTCGCTCTCGCGGCGGGTGAAAATAGCGGTGTGGTCGGCTGACGTGTCAGTCGGCATAGGATTTTCCTTTGAATTTCGGGTGCGCGAGGCGTTCAGGCGGCTTTGGCCAACGCCTCGGGGAATTTGATCGTCACCATGTGCTCGGTGGCATGCTTGCCGCCGAAATGCTCATCGCGCGTGTAATGCGGCTCGTCGGACAGGTCGCCGCCGATCATCTTGGCAAAGCTGCGGAAAAGGCCCCAGCTTGCATCATTGTCGCGCGTGATCGTGGTCTTCAGGCTGTGCGCCTCGTCACATTCGTCGCGTTCGATCAGGTGGTGCAACATCTTCTTGCCCAGACCAAGTCCGCGTGCCTTGGGGCTGACGGCCACCTGCCACACGAAAAAAGCGTTCTGGTTGGGAATCATGTGGCCGGAGATCCAGCCCAGGATTTCGCCGTCCAGTTCGGCCACGACGCATGTGTCGCGGAAGTGTTCGGCTTGCACGATGTTGCAATACATCGAGTTTTCGTCGAGCGGCTTGCAGCTGCGCACCAGCTCCCAAATCATGGCCCCATCGGTCGCCTCCGGCTTCCGTAGCAGGGGCATACGCGTTCGGGGCGGTGTCACATCTTTCGGCATCGTTCGAGTTCCCTCGCTAGTTTGCTTTGGACTACAAAATAACGATTGCGGCAGATAATTCAATTGCTGAAGTATTTTTGTGGGATGTCGGCGGGAACGGGCCGCGAATGGCCTGTTTTTACTTTATTTTGACTAACGATGTCTGTCCAGCAGATCAGAATCGTTTGCGCTTACATGCTTAGGCAATTGAAGCGTCTGCGAAACTTGTGCAATGATGGGAAAAAACCGAGGATACGATGGATAGAACAGACGCCAGCCTGATCGCGCTGCGGCGGATCCTCCGCGCCACCGAGCTTTATGCACGGGAGCTGGCATACTCGGCCCGGCTGACGCCGGCGCAGCTGCGCGTCCTGCAGATCGTCGACGAAAAGGGCAGCGTCACGCCAAAGGAACTGGCCAAGCAGATGGGCGTCAGCCAGGCCACCATCACTGCGCTGGTGGACAAGCTGGTCAGCCGCGGCCAGGTGCAGCGCAAGCCGTCGGAAACTGACCGCCGCCAGACCAACGTCACCATCACCCAGGATGGTCACCAGACACTGGTGAACGCGCCCGACGCGCTGCAGCAAAAGTACGTGCGCGAATTCGAAGCGATGGACAGCTGGGAACAGGCAATGCTGGTCGCCGCGCTGGAACGCGTCGCCTCGATGCTGGATGCACAATCCATCGACGCCGCCCCGGTTCTGACCACAGGCGAGCTGCATATAGGCCGCAAGCGCCACGAGGTTTGAAGCCTCTAGTACTACAGTTGCGGATATTGGAGATCTCTGATTCAACTCTATTCGAGGGAATGGGAGGGTTGGGTCATGACTGTATCGG
>NZ_JBHUDD010000032.1:0-4975 GCF_042677865.1 Lacimonas salitolerans
CTACCCCCCGGGTGGGTCATTTTTAAATGATCACGATGGGTCAGTTTTGAATGCAGATTGACAGTGGTCAGCGACACCACCACCCACCAAGAGGTCATCGCGGATGGTGAAACCGGTTTTCTGGCCAGCGATACCGCAGGCTTCATCGACGCGCTGGACAGGCTGATCACCGATGACGACCTGCGCACCCGGGTCGGGGCGGCAGCACGCGAGCGGGTGATGCGCGACTATGCCGTCGAGACGATGGGGCGCGCGCTGCGCAACGCCTTTGACGGGCTGCGCCCGGCGATGTCGCGCAAGACCCGGCTGATGGTGGTGAATGTGTTCTACCCGCCCCAGGCCATTGGTGGGGCCACGCGAGTGGTCTATGACAATGTGCGGTTGCTGCAGGAGGCTTACGGCGACCGCTACGAGATCGATGTGGTCTGCACGCTGGAAGGCGGCACCGATCCGTTGTCGGTGACCACCTATACGGAAGGCGGCGTCCGGGTCTGGGCGATCACCGCACCGGTCCAGCCGCAGGGCGACATGACCGCGCAGGACAGCCGCATGGCACAGGTGTTCGAGCAACTGGTCGAACGGCTGGCGCCTGACCTGATCCATTTCCACTGCATTCAGCGGCTGACCGCCGCTGTGGCCAACGTGGCGCGGCTGCGGCGCATCCCGTACCTGATCACCCTGCATGACGGATGGTGGATTTCGCCCAACCAGTTCATCATCGACGATCGCGATCGCGTGAAACTCTACGATTACACCCGCCAGGACACTGAAACCTTCCCTGCCCGGGCGCAGGCGCTGGCGCGGCCCCTGCAGGGGGCGGCGCGGTTGCTGGCGGTGTCGGAAAGCTTTGCCGAGCTGCACCGGGCCTGCGGGCTGGAGCGGATCGAGGTTACCGAGAACGGCGTTTCGGATCTGCCCACATGCACGCGGCTGCCCTCGGCCAGCGGGCGCGTCCGGCTGGCCCATATCGGCGGGGCCTCGCGTCACAAGGGAATTCACCTGGTGCGCAACGCGCTTCTGGCCAACCCGTACGAGAACCTGGAGCTGCTGCTGATCGATCACAGCCTGACGCCGGGCACCGTCACGCATGAGACCTGGGGCACCACCCCGGTCACCCGCGCGGCCAAGGTGGCGCAATCGGATATCTTGGATCTTTATGCGCGCATCGATGTGCTGCTGGCGCCGTCGATCTGGCCCGAAAGCTACGGTCTGGTCACCCGCGAGGCGATCGCCTGCGGCATCTGGGTCGTCACCTCGGACCGGGGCGCGATCGGCGCCGATATCACCGAAGGGGTGACCGGCCACCGGGTGGATGTGTCCAGCTATCAGGGGCTGGCCGATATACTTGGCCGCATCGACAGCGATCCGGGCCGCTATCTTGGCCCGCCGGGCGCGCCTCCGGCCACTCGGCAGGTGCGCGATCAGGTCGATCAGCTGGCCACGATCTATGACACGGTGCTGGCCGAGCGCCGCGCCAGGTGAGACCAGTCTGGTGATATTGGCACGCCGCCTTTCGCATGCGAAAGGCGGCGTGCGGGCATTCTCGGATCTGCGTTTTCAGGTCTGCGTCTTCAGGCCCGTTGCTTGAGAACCATGTTCTCTTCGTGATGCGCGATGGCATCCTCGATATCGTCGTAATAGGTCAGTTGCCCATGCTCGAGCACGGCACCCGCCTCGCACATGTCGCGCATGGTCTGCATCGAATGGCTGACAAAGATGGCACCGGATTTCTCCATCCGTGCGCGGAACACCTTCTTGCTTTTCTCGCGAAAGGCGGCATCGCCCGCCGCCGTGATCTCGTCGATCAGGTAGGTGTCAAATTGCAGCGCCATGTTGATGCCAAAGGACAGGCGCGACCGCATACCGGACGAATAGGTTCGCACCGGCAGGTGGAAATGCTCGCCCAGCTCCGAGAAGCGGGCGACATAGCGGCTCATTTCCTCGGTATCGGCCCCGTAGATGCGGGCGACGAAGCGGGTGTTCTGCGCGCCGGTCATGTCGGGGTGCATCGAACTGGCAAGCCCCACCGGAAACGAGATGTTGCCATCCGACAGCACCTCTCCGCTGGTGGGGGCCGATGTGCCCGCGATCACCTTGAGCAGGGTCGATTTGCCCGCCCCGTTGCGCCCCAGAAGGCCCACCGAGACCCCGGTGGGAAACACCGCGTTGATGCGGTTGGCCACCACCTTGGTGATGCCGTTGATCTCGAACACCTTGGTCAGGTCGCGCAGGACGATCATCGCCGGTCCCGCAACGCATAGACCATCAGCACCAGCGTGGCCCATGTCAGGAATGCAAACAACGCCACCAGCCCGGTCAGGGCCAGCCGGTCCGGCCGGGTGGCCGATTCCGGCAGGGTGGGGTTCACATGGGCGGCCAGATACCGGCTCTGACGCAGCGCCTCGGCCCGGGCGCTGTCAAAGGCCGACAGCGCCGCGGTATAGCTTTGTTCGGCGAATTGCAGGTCCACCGCCAGGCTTTCATATTGTCCCACCAGGTTGGCAAAGGCGTTTTCGTCGCTGGCCTCGGCGCTGTTGCTGCCCAGGCCCAGCTTGCGGCGCTCTTGCTCGATGCGATCCTCGATCACCTGCACGCGGCGTTCGGTCTGGGTGATGCGCGGATCGGTCTCGCGGGTGGTCTGCTGCAGGATGTCCAGGTCGATCAGGGTCTGGGCCAGTTGCCCCTGCAGCGAGCTGAGAATGCCCATCTGCCCCTGGATCGAGGCCGAGGGATCGACGATCTGGGTCTCGTTGCGAAACCGCGTCATCGCCTGCCGTGCCTCTTTCAGACGCTCGACCGCCTGGTCCAGCTCGTCTCGGGCATAAGAGGTGGCATCATCGCGCGCGATCGCCGAGAGCCGGTTGATCATGGCCGAGCTTTCCTCGTAGATCACCTGCGCCAGCGCCTGCGCCTCGGCCGGGGTAAAGGCCTGCACCTCAAGGTCGATCAGCCCGGTGCCGCTGTCGGAGTAGACCTTGACCATGCGCGACCAATGTGCGGTCAGATCCTCGATGGCGCCCCGGGGCGGGCGGGCCTCGACGCCGAAAATGCTGGGCAGGATGCCTGTCGGGTTATAGGCGAACACCGGGTCATGGTCGCCGTTCCACCAGCTGCGTCCCGGTCGACCCCAGATCTCGCGCAGGTCCAGCCGCGCATCGGCGCGCGCCACAAGCTCGGGGCTCTGGATGAACTTGTACAGGATATCGGTATCCGACGAGGACGAGCCCGACATCTGCGCCATCCCGCCCAGCAATTCGAACGCCGAGCTGATTTCCTCGGTGCGCACTGAAAACCCCGCGTAAGAGACATAGCGATCCTGCGCGCGCGTCCACAGATACCAGGCCGAGACCAGCACCGGCAGCCCGACCAGCACCACGAAACTGGCCAGCGCCAGCCAGTGCCGCAGCCTGCTGCGCGCGGGCGCCACGGGCGGGGCGACCTGGCGCGGGGCCGCCTTGGGCTTGTCCTGCTTGTCGTCTTTCTTGTCACCGGCGACCTCGGCCTCCATTTCGGCAAGCTGCTGGCGCAGCTTCTCGGTCTTGAGTTCCTGCAGGCGCTGCGCCATGCGCTGACGCTCGGCCACGGCTGCATGTGCGTCGGTCGGCGCCTCGGCGGTGCCCTTTGGCCCGCCCTGTGGTCCGTCCTGTGGCCCCTTTTGTGGCGCGCCTTGTGAACCGCCCTGCTTGCTTGCCGCCGCCCCGGGCTGCGGGGCCGGGCCGGACTTTGACTGCGTTGACGTGTCAGGCTTGCCGGATGTATCGCTGGTGGCGTCCCGGTCCGTGGACGGTACCGATTGTGCCGAAGTGGTCTTTGCGGTCAAGTGGTGCCCCGCCCAATGAAATGCGTTGATCGCGGGCAAGTTACAGAACTTCGCCCGCCAAGGCCAGCAGCGCCGGGGGCGGTTTGCGAAAAGGAGCCGTCGCGTGACGCATCTGCATATCCGCATCGTGATGGCCACGCGCAACGGTGCCGCGTTCCTGCCCGCCCAGCTGGACAGTTTCACCGCCCAGACCCATGACGACTGGGCGGTGATGGCGGGCGATGACGGATCGGGCGACGGCACGCCCGATCTGCTGGCCGACTGGGGCCGGGCCCACCCGGGCCGGCTGGCCTGGGCCGGGCCTGGGCCGGGGGTCGGGGCGGCGGCGAATTTCCTGACCCTGCTGGCGCGCGCGGCGCAGGCGGCCCCGGATGCGGCGCTGGCGTTTTCGGATCAGGACGATGTCTGGCTGCCGCAAAAGCTGGCCCGCGCCAATGACTGGCTGATGGCCAACGGGGCCGCCGGGGGGGCGGCGCTGATCTGGACCTGCCGCACGGTGCTGACCGATCAGGCGCTGGTGCCGCTGGGCGAAAGCCGGCGGTTTCCGCAGCCGCCGGGCTTTGGCAATGCGCTGGTGCAGAACATCCTGGCGGGCAACACCATGGTGCTGTCGCCCGCCGCCGCCCGCGCGGTGGCAGGCACCGTGAACACCGCGCTGGAATGTGGCGTGCCCTATCATGACTGGTGGGTCTATCAGGTGCTGACCGGCATCGGCGCGCGGGTTTGTTGCGAGGACGCTCCGCTGGTTCTGTATCGTCAGCATGACGGCAACATGCTGGGCCATCACGGGCCGGTGCGCGGGCGGTTGCGGCGGCTGGGGCTGGTGGCGCGGCGCGATTATTCGGGCTGGATCGGCGCCAACCTGACCGCCCTGCGCCGGCACGAGGCGATGCTGACCCCGCCGGCGCGGCTGATGCTGCGCGCCTTCATGCTGGCGCGCCGCCGTGGCGGGCCAGCCCTGGCCGCGGCCCTGCCCCGGCTGGGCCTGCACCGCCAGACGCCGCAGGGCGACCGGATGCTGCGGTTGATGGCGCTGTCGGGACGGTTGTAGGCATCGAAACCTTGCGAGATCTGGGGTAGATTCCGGTAGGGGGCAGGATCGTATCACAAGGCATTTTGGCGGTGCCGCCTGACGATGTCCGTGACGGTGTTTTT
>NZ_JBHUDD010000033.1:0-18097 GCF_042677865.1 Lacimonas salitolerans
CGCCATCGTCACACCCCAGAAACCTCATGCCCTCTGCTTTCTATCCCAGCGGCCCGGCCACAGCAATTTTTCGAAGTGCCCACCAATTTTTATAGCAAACTCTCCGCGCGTTGCCAACCGTTGGCGTGCTCCCTTCGAAGGCGTTCCAAGAAGAATAGGCAGACGGCAAGATCATGGGGTCTAAGTGACACGTCGAGTCCGGCATAAATTTTCATGGTCGTTCTCCTTACGGCTTTTTTCCATGAGGCCAGCATACCGGACCTCGTTCGCCACTGGAGGGCGACCGCCGCAATCACACCATGTCGATATGCACGTGTCTTACGCGATCAGCGCGCCGTCAGGCAGGCGGCCCAAATCGGCGATTACTTTGTATCCCGTCATTGCACCGCGCCTATTACCGAGGTCGAAACAGCCTCCGGGCGCAACCCCCAAACGCCCGATAACGCAAAGTGCCATGCCCTCAAGTAGCGAAGCGATAGGGCATCACAACACCCCTCAAGCAGCGAAGCGCTAGCCGGACAAGGCAAACTACTTTGGGTGCCCTTTGGCAATCCACTCGACCCCGTCGAGACGAGCGGCTTTCCTGTCAAAGGTCTTCAGGGCTGCGGCGCCGGCTCTTCGAGCGGCCTCGCGGATCATCAGATCGGAAAACCCGAACCCCTTCCCTTCGTAGAGCTGAAGAATTGCGCCAAGGCTGTCGCCTGACTCTATGTCCAGCTCCGAGGCTGACAAAAAGCCCTTCAGCACGCGCGCGATCTCGGAACGCTGATACCGGTAACTCCTCTCCAACACCCAGACGAGTTCCACAAGCACTTCTCTCGCCACGAACCCGGGGTTTTGCTCCGTGAGCCCACCGATGAGATCGCTCGCCATGCGTCCCTGATCCGGATCGTCCTGGGTCAGGAAACGCACAAGGACATTTGTGTCGAGGGCGATCATTGCGTCAGGTCAACCGCGCCCGCCGCGATGGCCTCCTCCATCTCCTCCAGCGTCACGGTTTTTTGGCCTGGGCGTTTCAGAGCGCCCTCAAGATCCAGGACCGGCCGGGCCCTCAGGAGACGGACTTCTCCATCAAGCAGAATGTAGCGCAGCTTGTCACCCGGCTGCAGGCAAAGCGCTTTGCGGACATCCTTGGGAAGGGTTGTCTGGCCTTTCGTTGTCACAGTCGACTCGCGCATATTGGTCGCTCCTTCCCTCCCCACCTTGCACTTCAAGATAATGATGTGCATGCAAGCACACGGCAAGGAGCTTTCAAAAGCTCCTTACAAAAACTGATAACGCAAAGTCTGTTCTCCGAGCCCAATACGCAAGGAACGAGGCGTCACTTTGTCCAGTTCGCAAGGCGCAACCCGCTGACTCGCTCGAACTCGCCTTCGTTGTTGGTGACCAGGCACAGGCCTCTCGAACGGGCATGTCCGGCGATCATGACGTCGAAGGGTCCGATCGGTGTTCCTGCCGATGCAAGCTCGGCACGGATCTGCCCGGCATGTTCGGCAGCACCGAGGTCGAAGTCCAGAACTGTGAGGCGCCCGAGCAGCCCCTCGATGACGTCGAGATTGCGGCGGACGGTCTGTGACTTGTGCGCCCCGTAGAGAAGCTCCATGGCTGTGACGCTTGATGCGCAGATCTCACCGTCATGGTCTTCAAAGTTCTGCCGCACCACTTCGGGCCGGTTCTTGATCGTGTAGATCAGGATATTCGTGTCGAGCATGTAGCGCAGCATCAAAGCGCATCACGCGCCTGGTCCGCGGGTTGCTCTCGGTCATCCATGAAGTCGGGGCTCACCCCCCCCCCCTCGAACCATGCCGCCCAGCTTTGCTCGGAGGGGGTGATTGTCCAGACGCGTCCGCGCCGCTCGATATCCACGCTCGTGACGCCATCGGGCAGGCGCACCGACTTCGGGAAACGGACGGCTTGCGTCTTGTTCGTCATGAATACCGATCCACGCTCCACGGCCCGCCTCTCCTTTGCAATCACGCGCTCCACGCTGCGCGTATGTACACTTAGTATACACGCGCGCGAGCGTCAAGCGATGCAGATGTGCCGTCCACTGTGACCCACCAGCGTCGCGTCTGTACTCAAACGGCCGATAACGTGAACTCCCATGCCCTCAAGTAGCGAAGCGGTAGGGCGTCACAACAACCCTCAAGCAACGAAGCGATAGCCCCTATCGCGAGGCACTCAGGTCCGTAGAAGTTTCATCTTTGAGCTCATGTCGCAAGACATCAATCTCGGCTTTGAGAGCTTCATACACTTCCATCTTGCGTGCCAGAAATCGCTTCGTGATAGCGGCCTTTTTGGCAATCCCACGCGGTGTCAACACGTAGGCATAGCGCCTCTTGTCTTCAGCTGCCGTGAAATTCCCTAGCTTCACGAGACCCTTGTCGATCAATGCCTTCAAAACGTAGTTGGCACCGCCTACACTGATCCCGACAGCCTCAGCCAATTCACGCTGCGACATTTCAGGATTGTCTTGCAGGAGACGGAGGACACGAAAGTGCGTATCTTCCTGAAGCTTGCTACGATTACTGGTCATTGATGTATAAGAACGTCCGACTGCGTCGATATCGCGGCTCGCTCGCCTTGTCGGCGTTGAGACTGGGCTCAGGGATGAGCCTCACCGCTTAAAACCCGCCTGAGAAGTATCCGTCTTGATCAAGCGGTTTTTGGTGCCCAGGTGCCACCCGCTTTGACCAGTGCATTTGCCATTTCGATGAGCTTTCGCATGGCAGAAACTATGACAACTTTACAGGTTTTCCAGCAGCACGCAGAGGTGGCTCGGTTGACCTTGAGGCCCAGACTTAATCGCACGGCTACCGCACAAGGCCTGCCCGAGGGCCCCTTGGACGAGAGATCAAAAACACAGCGATCCATCAATATCGTTCACTTTTGAACGCACGGTCCACTGGTAGCAGCGCGCCACACCCTTGAACAGCGCTTATGTGATTTTTTCTGCCTATCTTGGCTTGTGCGCATAGGTCAAGACTGCTGCCCACTTTCTTCAAGGGAAAGGCACCCAAGCCAAATTCATATTTTTGTCAATAAAATCAAAAACCTATTCTCAAAAAACGAGTCGGCACGCGCAAGGAGAAACTCCTCAACACTTGACCTTGACTCCAGGTCGTTCAACCTTGAACAGTAGACATTCATGGAATATTGAAAGGCTTAAGATGACATCGTCCTTTAGTGATCCAAGCTGGTTCCTCGCGCAGTTAAAGCCAAACTGTGCCCAGATCGCTAAAAAGAACCTCAACCGTCAGGGCTTCAAGACCTTTTTACCGATGGAAGAGCAGACGCGTCAGCGCAACGGCAAGTTCGTAACCGCCAAACGCCCCCTGTTTCCCGGGTATATCTTCGTAGCTTTTGATGCCGCCAAAGGTCTATGGCGCGCGGTCAATTCCACATATGGGATCACACGACTGGTCAGCTTTGGTAAGGAACCGGTAGCGGTACCGACTGACCTCGTCTCTCAACTTATTCAGCGTTGTGACACTTCCGGAAACCTGCTGCCACCTAAACTTCTCGAACCTGGCGATCAGGTAGTGCTCACCAAAGCGCCTTTTGCGGATTTCGTGGCTGAGGTCGAGAAGGTCGCACCCGACCAGCGTGTCTGGGTACTGATCGAAATATTGGGTGGTCAGACTCGGGTCTCTGTACCTGCGGATCAGCTGCGCACCGGTTGAACCAATCAAACAGGCGGCTGCCCGGAGAGTCCTGTGCAAGTCTGCACTCATTTGTTGCTCCATGGCTTCGCAATCCAACCAGTGCGTGGACACCCAATAGTGTGAGAGTTGCTGATTTCTGCCCCGCCCCTTGCCCCCACCCCCCTGCCCGTTGCACAAAACCCCAAAGCGCATTCATTCAGGACATTGCCCATGCCCACGCCCATCACCCCGGTCATTCTGTGCGGCGGCTCCGGCACGCGGCTGTGGCCACTTTCACGCAAAAGCTATCCCAAGCAGTTCGTGCCCCTGATGGGCGACGAGACGCTGTTTCAGGCCTCGGCCAGGCGGCTGTCGGGGGGCAGCGACACGGTGCGGTTCAACGCGCCACTGATCCTGACCAATGCCGATTTCCGCTTCATCGTGACCGAGCAGTTGCACGAGGTGGGCATCGACCCTGGCGCCGTGCTGATCGAGCCCGAGGGGCGCAACACCGCCCCCGCGATCCTGGCCGCCGCGCTGCATGCGCAGGCGGATGACCCCGACGCCATCCTTCTGGTGGCGCCGTCCGATCACGTGGTGCCAGACGTGGCCGCCTTTCACGCCGCTGTCGCGCAGGGATTGGGGCCGGTCACAGAGGGCGACTTGGTGACCTTTGGCATCACGCCCGCCCATGCGGAAACCGCCTATGGCTACCTGGAACTGGCCGAGGCGCCGCAGGGCACGCCCGTCAAACTGAAACGTTTTGTCGAGAAACCGGATGCTCAGACAGCGGCCGACATGCTGGCGGCGGGCACCTACCTGTGGAACGCAGGGATATTCCTGTTCCGCGCCGCCGACATCATCGCGGCCTTTCACACCCATGCGCCCGATCTGATCGCCCCCGTCACACAGGCGCTGGAGCAGGCCAAGCCCGATCTTGGGTTTCTGCGGCTTGCCCCCGAACCCTGGGCCGGGGCGCAGGACATCTCGGTCGATTACGCGGTGATGGAGCGGGCGGACAACCTGTCGGTCGTGCCCTTTGCCGCCGGTTGGTCGGACCTGGGCGGCTGGGACGCGGTCTGGCGCGAAAGCGGCCCCGACGCGTCAGGCGTGGTGGCAGGCCACAATGCCACCGCGATCGACTGCACCAACACCCTGCTGCGGACCGAGGACGAGGGCCAGCAGATCGTCGGCATCGGTCTCGACAACATCATGGCCGTGGCGATGGGCGACGCGGTTCTGGTCGCCGACATGAGCCGCGCGCAGGACGTGAAACGCGCAGTCACCGCGCTGAAGGATCAGGGGGCCCCGCAAGCCACGCAGTTTCCCAAGGATCACCGCCCCTGGGGCTGGTTCGAAAGCCTGGCGGTGGGCACACGGTTCCAGGTCAAGCGCATCTTGGTGCATCCTGGCGCATCGCTGAGCCTGCAAAGCCATTTTCACCGCTCGGAACACTGGATCGTGGTGCAGGGCACGGCCCGGGTGACCGTGGACGATCAGGTGAGCCTGCTGTCGGAAAACCAAAGCGTCTACATCCCGCTGGGCGCTGTCCACCGGCTGGAAAACCCCGGCAAGCTGCCCATGGTGCTGATCGAGGTCCAGACCGGTGGCTATGTCGGCGAGGATGATATTGTCCGGTATGAGGATGCCTATGCGCGCGACTGACCCCGCGATTGCCCCGCACACCGATTGATGGCACACCACACCCGTACAAGACAGGGAGCAGGGTGTGCCCGAAACCGATACCGCCACCGATACCGCCGCGCGCGTGCTGCGGCTTGAGGCGCAGGGGCTGACCCGGCTGGCTGATCACGTACCGGCCGATTTCGCCCCCGCCGTCGCCGCGATCCTGGCCCTGCAAGGCCGGGTGATCGTGTCGGGCATGGGCAAGTCCGGCCATGTCGGCCACAAGATCGCGGCCACGCTGGCCTCGACCGGCACGCCGGCCTATTTCGTCCACCCGGCCGAGGCCAGCCATGGCGATCTGGGCATGATCACCGAAGCCGACATCTGCCTGCTGCTGTCCAACTCGGGCGAAAGCGCCGAGCTGGGTGATATCATCGCCTATACCCAGCGTTTCGGTATCCCGGTCATCGCCATTTCCGCGCGGCTCGACAGCACGCTGATGCGCGCCGCAACCTGGCCGCTGCTGCTGCCCGACACGCCCGAGGCCTGCCCGATCGGCATGGCGCCCACAACCTCGACCACCATGGCGATGGCGCTGGGGGATGCGCTGGCTGTGGCGCTGATGGAGGCACGCGGTTTCCGGGCCGAGGATTTCCGCGGCTTTCACCCGGGCGGCAAGCTGGGCGCGCGGATGCGCCGGGTGGCGGACCTGATGCACGGGGCCGACAGCCTGCCACTGGTGGGCGCGGACACGGCAATGTCCGAGGCGCTGCTGGTGATGTCGGCGCGCGGCTTCGGCATCGTGGCGGTGACGGACGCGGCGGGCGTGCTGGCCGGCATCGTCACCGACGGCGACCTGCGCCGCAACATGGCGGGCCTTCTGGAGCGCACTGCAGGCGAAATCGCCACCCGCGATCCGGTCACCGTGACGCCTGACATGCTGGCCGCCCAGGCGCTGGCAGTGATGAACGACCGCAAGATCTCGGTTCTGCTGGCCGTGGACGAGGCCCGCCACCCCGTGGGCCTGCTGCATGTCCACGACTGCCTGCGCGCAGGAGTAATCTGACAGCTTAACCTTTCGCATGCGAAAGGTGGCCACGGTCCTGTAAGGGAACGAACACGCCAGACAGATCGCGCGGGCCGTACAGAACACGCATGATCTGAAGCTCGTCTGGAAAAACAAGGAAGAGATCATATAGCATCCGTGACGAGCGGCCCGCAGCCCCTTGCATAAATCAGGGTGAACCGGAAAGTTTTCAGGCCGCTTCGCTGTTGTCGCGACTTCAATCTCTGCAATGCAGAACTCCGCGCGCCGGGATTATCAATGGCAAGGAAATCGCCGAAACCTGTCAGATTCTGCCGGGCTGCGGACAGGATGAGCAGATGTTTCACGATCAGGTTTTGGTGGTAAAGCGCGTACGCAACTCGTCAAACACCTGATCCGCCGAGATACCCGGTCAGCCTTCCCAGTCCGGTCGTGATGCCCGCCCGCATCACCTCAAGTTCGCGTCGTTCGGCATCCCGGCTACGCGTAGAGCCTCACGAGCAACCTCGCTGGTCGAGGCATATTCGCCACCCGCAACGGTCTGCCGGATGACCTCGGCCATGTCGGCCAGCATGGTGATGGTCATACGTTCCACGGCAGGCATGTCTGGCTGCTCGTCAAAACCCATACTCCTTCACACTGATGGATCAAGGAACCGGGCTGATGCAGCCAATGGAGAATTGTGAAGTATACGTTCCTATTTCTTGCCAGTTTCGTACAAGCCCGCCTTCTCCCAGCACAAGCGGAGAAGGCATCCAGGGCTTGTACTCGATTTGGAAAATCGGCCCCCGGGGCCGATTTGACATCCTTTGTCAAATGCAGCGCGCAACGCGCTCAATGCAACGCGTCCCGCGTTCCCTGCACCGTGTCCAATGCATGTTGTCTTTCGCGCATTGCACCCGCGACCTTTGGCAAATGGCAGGCGTCCATTGCAGCCCGCAGCATGCATCGCGTTTGGCGCATCGCGTCTTTCGCAGCCCGTCCCCCGTTCCGCGCTGTCCGTCTCATGGATGATGTCGAATGCCATGCGCCTTCGGGGGGACCTGCATCGCGCGTCGCGGATCGCGTCGTCCGTACCATGCATCGCGCTTTTTGCGCTCTGTCAGGTGCATCACGTCCTGCGTGCCGCGTCGATTGCCATGCGCAGGATGCATCCCGCATCCGGCGGGGTGCATCGCGTCTTTCGCAATGTGGCAAACGCACCGCGCACTCTGGCCGATGCCAGCCACGCAGCGTGCGTCGCGTCGCTGTGCGATCTGGCAGATGCAACACGCCCACACCCCCTGTGGCCTTCTCCCACCCATTCGCGCTAGACTGAGACCTGACTGACCCGCAGGCCCGCTCCGATGACCACTGACACCGATCCCCCGCCAAAGCTGATCCCGGTGCGCGCGCATATCCCGCGTGCAGCCTCGCTGCGCACTATCGCGGCACTGATCCTGCGCGAGATGGGGGCAACCTATGGCCGCTCGCCGGGAGGCTATATCTGGGCCGTGCTGGAACCAGCACTGGGGCTGCTGCTGCTGGTAATCATCTTTTCAGCCGGCTTTCGGAGTCCCCCGCTAGGCACGAACTTCGCGATCTTCTATGCCAGCGGACTGTTGCCTTTCTTCATGTTCGTTACAACCGCGACGAAAGTGCAGCAGGCGATCAACTACTCGAAACAACTGCTGGCCTATCCGCGCGTGACCTTCATGGATGCGCTGCTGGCGCGCTTCATCCTCAGCGTGCTGACGCAATTGATGGTAAGCGCCTTGTTGCTCACCATCATCCTGGTGATGTTCGAAACCCGCACGGTGTTGCGCATCAGCACCCTTCTGAACGCCTATGCCATGGCCGCCGCCCTGGGGTTCGGCATCGGCGTACTGAACTGTCTGATGGTATCACGCCACGCGCTTTGGCAGACGGTCTGGTCGGTGATCACCCGGCCGCTCATACTCCTCTCAGGCGTGATCTTCCTGCATGACCGCATCCCCGAGCCCTATCGCGACTGGCTGGCCTGGAACCCGCTTGTGCATGTGGTAGGCGAGGCGCGGCGCGCCTTCTATTACAGCTATGTCGGTGAATACGTGGACCCGGTCTATACCTACGGGGTGGCACTGATCTGCGCCGTGGCTGGACTTTTGCTGCTGCGCAGCTATTACCGTGACCTTATGGAACGCTGACCGACAGTTTCCACCTCTAACCTCATGACCAGTTTCCCCCCGTGCGTTTTGCGAACCACGCCCATCCACCGTGGCGCCAGATGTCATGCCGAGTGTGTGGTGGCCGGCCAAAGAAAAGGAGACACGCAATGCCTGCAGATCCAATCGAACACGTCACGGATAAGCCTCGCCAGCCCCCCTTGCACCATGCCCGGCTGGCGTTTGCCGAAGGCGCTTATGACAAGGCTCTTGACGCAGTCGGCAAGGCCCGGGATGCAGGGATCAAACCCCCCAAATGCCTTGATCTGGAGTTGCGCTGCCTGGTCAAGCTAGACCAGACTGCGCGCGCCTATGAGTCCAGCAAAGCAGGGCTGGCGCGAGGTGAGACCTTAACACAGGCTGGATATAAACACAGGCTGGATATATTGCGCTGGCCAGTGCCGCACTCGCCGAAGGCATGCCACAAGAGGCCGAGCAACTTGCGGATGCTGCGCTAGCGCTGGCTCCGGACAACGGCAAGGCCATCACCCTGAAACACACTGCTGCGGTCGCGCATCTGCCTGCTGAAGCGCTGGAGGACGGGTTGCGCGCGCGCATCTTTGCCCCCGGCGCCCATGCCGGCCACATCCGGGGCATTCAGCGTCTGGCACAGGAACGCGGGGTGGCCGACGGCGCGGTCGCGCGGCTGCTGGAACAGGCACAAGAGCGCTGGCCCGACGCCCCCGAACTGCGCGCCATAAAGACCCTGTTACACCCTGAAAGCCCGCAGGACGACACCCAGCTGCCCGCCGATATCGACCCCGGCAAATTCACCCGCCCGGTGATCTGGATGGGGGCGCAACCCGATGGCGACGATGCGCCCATCGTGACGGAAAACACCGGCACCGGCGATGTGCTGGTGCATTTCACCGGCATCGTGCGCGGTTTCAACCGTGGGCCGATGCTGGACTCCTACGTCAGCATGGCGGGCTATTCCGCGATCTACCTGACCGATCCCACGCGGTTGCTGTTTACCACCGGGATTGCCGGGCTGGGCGATGATTTCGAGAGCGCCGCGCAGGGGGTGCAACGGCTGATCGACGGGTTCGGCCCGCGCCGCAGCCTGACCATGTTCGCCGGGTCGGCGGGCGGGTTCGGTGCCTTGCATTACGGCATCACGCTGGGGGCCGACCGGGTGCTGTGCCTGTCGGGCGCCACCACGGTCGACCGCACCTTTCTGGACCGGACCGGCGATCGCCGGGCGCGTGCGCTGCTCTATCGGCTGGAAAAGGCCATGCCGCCTCACCTGGCCCGGGTGCGTCCCCGGCTGGAGGCCTGTAGCACCCCGCCCCGGATCGACATGGTCTATGGGGCCGACAACGCCGAAGACCGAGCGCAGGCCGAACAGCTGCGCGGCGCGCCCGGCGTGCGGCTTTATGCGATTACCGGGCTGGCCCAGCACTCGACCCAGACATTTCTGTGCGACGCCGGGATGATGCCCGCCGTCCTGATAGGTGACATGACTGCGCTGGAGCGCCTTTGCGATCCGCAACCCGAGGTGCAGCCGTGACCGATACAGAAACCCATACCGCCAGCCGTCCCGCCCCGTCCGACCTGCGCGCGATGCAGCGCCGAATCGGGTGGTTTCAGGGCAGTTCCTACGACATATCCGCCACCTGCAACCTGACCTGCGAGGGCTGTCTGTTCTTTGCCCGCGCGGATGTGTCCGACATCCCGCAGGGCCGCGATGCCGACTGGGCGCGGCTGTTTGCAGCCGAGGCCGCGCGCGGGGTTAATTTCGCCTATATCGCGGGGGCCGAACCCTCGATGGTACCCACCCGGTTGCGTGCGGCCTGGGATCACATCAAGGCCGGGGTGATCTTTACCAACGGCACGCGGGCGATCGACCCCGCGATCGGCTATCGCATTCATGTCTCGCTCTGGGGGTTGGGCGACACCTCGACCAGCCTGCGCGGCGCGGATGTAACGGCCAAAGCACTGCGGCTTTATGCGCGCGATCCGCGGGCGGTGTTCAGCTTTGTCATCACCGCCGCCAATATCCACGAGATCGTGCCTGTCGCGCGGCTCTGCGCGGATCACGGCGCGCGGCTGACCTACAGCTATTTCTCGCCCACCGACCTGTATCAGGGCCGCGATCAGGCAACCACGCAGGCAGGCACCGCCGAGGCGGGCGATTACATGCGGCTGGACGATGACCTGCGCATGGGGCCCGCCGAATTCGCCGACGCGCGGGCGCAGATCGTCACCGCAATGGGGCAGTTTCCCGACACCGTGCGCTACAGCCTGCATTACAACGACTGGATCACCCAGCCCGACGACCGGCTGTGGCAACTGGATGCGCAGGGCATCGCGGTGGATTGCGGCAACCGGCTGTCGGAGACCCACCGCCACTATGCCGCCGATGCCACGCCGAACGTCGGCAAATGCTGCACGCCCAACATCGACTGCGCCGAATGCCGCGCCTATGCGATGGGCATGGGCACCTATGTCAGCCGCCTGCGCGCCTTTCGGCACGAGCGCGCGGCATGGCTGGAGGGGCTGCGCATCTGGTTCGAGCTGTTCATGCCACTGGAGGAGCAGACCGGCACAGTCTGATCCGGGGAGCTGCAACCCCATGACAGAAAACAGGCTCTGCAACGCCATGCAGAGCCTGTTTTGACGTTTGTCAGCGCCCCAGGCCACGCTCGGCCAAATAGGCCATCGAGCGCGGAATCCGCGCCTTGTCGCGCAGTTCCAGCATCAGCCGCGGGTTGTGATCGAGCGCGGCGATGGCGCGGAACACCGCGTCCCACAGGATCGTGCCCTCGCCAAGGCTCCAGTGCCGGTCGGCATAGCCGTCGGCATCCTGCAGATGCACATGCTCCAGCTGCGCGCCCGCGTCCTGGATGAAGTAATCCACCGGCGGCGCGCCGGTCGAGCCATGGGCGTAATGCGCGTGCCCGGTGTCCACCGACAGCTTGACCCGATCCGAGTTGAAGCTGTCGGCCAGCGCGCGGCGCTCGGCGGGGTTGATGTCCATGATGTTCTCGATCACCAGCGTGACACCCTGATCCTCGGCGCGCTTGACCACCGCATCCAGCGTGTCATGGGTGAACTCGATCACCTTGGCGCGCGATCCGGGGATGTTGTCGAGGTTGTTGTGATCCCATGTGGTATAGGGCGAATGGATCACCATCTGGTCGGCCCCGATGGCCTTGCAGACATCCAGCCCCTGCATCATCCGCATCTCGACCACGCGGCGGATCGCCGGGTCCATCGAATGGATGGTGAAGCCCCAGAACGGACCATGGATTCCAATGCGGCCCTTGTGGCCATCCAGCTGGCGGCGGGCCTCGTCGGCCAGCGGCTGCCAGTCGCTGTCCAGTGTTTCGGCAAAGAAGAAGCTTTGCACCTCGATGTCGCGGTCGGCCTCGAACAGCCAGTCGCGGTAGTCCGCCAGCGCCTCGACCGGCAGGCAGGCCCCGATCACGGGAAGATCAGCACTCATGTCGCTTGTCCTTTCACAATGAAGATGCCCCAGCGCTAGGCCCGGGCAGTAACAGCCGCATGACCGGCGCATGGCGCTTTCATGGCCCGCGCATGACGGCGCGGCGCCCCTATCACGCCGGTGCCATCAAGCCTTGGTCCAGGTGTCACGCCCGCGTTGCTGTCCCGTCATGCGCCCCTCCTAGCCTCGGCCCTGCCCTTGCTTCATCACTCATGAGGATTCCATGACATTGCTTTCGACACTGACGAAGGCCCCCGGAGCGGCATTGCTTGTCGCTGCCCTGGCCCTGCCCCTGAGCCTCTCCCGGCCCGCCCTTGCCGATGACCGCCCCGAGATCACCGTGGCGGTGCAGGATATCGTCACCTCCGGCGCGCTGGATGTGATGCGCGAACGCTCGAACGTGGGCGCGCGGGTGTTCTTTTCGATCTATGAATCGCTGATCGATTTCGAACGCCAGGAACAGGATCTGCCGCAGAAACCGATGCTGGCCACCGAGTGGCGGCAGGTTGACGACCTGACAGTCGAGCTGACCCTGCGCGAAGGCGTGGTGTTCCACAACGGCGACACGCTGGATGCCGATGACGTGGTGTTCACCTTCTCGCCCGAGCGTTTCGGCATGCTGCCCGAGCAGATGGCCGCGCAGGAAGACGGCAAGCAGCTGTTCACCTCGAACGTGTCCGGCGTGCAGGGCAAGGTCCCCCCGCCCGAGGTCGCCGCGATCTACCAGCGCTCGTGGCCGCTGCTGGACCGGGTGGAAAAGGTCGATGACATGACCGTGCGCTTCATCACCACGCAGCCCGATCCCACGCTGATCGGCCGCATCTCGCGCTATGGCTCGGAAATCTACTCGGAACAGGGGTATCGCGCAGCCGAAAGCTGGCTGGCCCATGCGCAAAAACCCGTCGGCACCGGCCCCTACAAGGTCGTGCGCTTCGAGGATGACACCATCCTCGAGCTTGAGGCCCATGACGACTACTGGGGCGGCACGCCGCCGATCAAGAAGCTGACCTTCCTGGTGGTGCCCGAGGTGGCCAGCCGCGTGAACGGCCTGCTGTCGGGTGAATACGATTTCATCACCGATGTGCCCCCGGATCAGATCGACCTGATCGAACGCGAGGCCGGGTTCCACGTCGTCGGCGGCCCGATCACAAACCACCGCCTGATGGTGTTCGACAAGAACAACGGCGCCATGCAGAACCCGCTGGTGCGTCGCGCCATCACCCATGCCATCCCGCGCGAGGCGATCGTCGACGCGCTGTGGGGCGGCCGCACCCGCGTGCCCGCTGGCCTGCAGTGGGAATATTACGGCGACATGTTCATCGATGGCTGGGACGTGCCCGAATACAATCCCGAACTGGCCAAGGAACTGCTGGAAGAAGCCGGCTATGACGGCGAGCCGATCCAGTTCCGCGTGCTGAACAACTATTACACCAACCAGGTCTCGACCGCGCAGATCAGTGCCGAAAGCCTGCGCCAGATCGGCATCAACGTCGACTTCCAGATGAAGGAGAACTGGCAGCAGATCACCGACCCCAGCGATGGCAAGCGTGCGATCCGCGACTGGTCGAACTCGGCCCCCTTCCCCGATCCGGTGGCCTCGATCGTGAACCAGCACTGCCAGAACGGCGGCCAGCAGCAGACCGGCGAATGGACCAACGAAGAGTTCAACGAGAACTGCCTGATCCTGGAACGCTCGATGGACCAGGACGCGCGCAAGACCGCCTTTGCCCGCATGCTGGAAATCATCGAACGCGAAGACCCCGGCTATACCGTGCTGCACCAGAACGCGATCTTCTATGGCAAGCGCCAGGACATCGAATGGGACTGGTCGGGCCTGCAGTCGATGGACTTCCGCTCCGAGAACTTCCGCATCAAGGGCATGCAGTAAACGCATCCCTGCTGGTCCGGGCCGCATCCACGCGGCCCGGGCCTTTTGCTTTCGACTTTCCCCAACCGGAGCCAGACATGACGCCCCCCCTGATGCAGCTGCGCGGCCTGACCGTGGATTTCGACACCGGCCCGCGCTTTGTGCGCGCGCTGCACGGGATCGACATGGAGATCCACCGCGGCGAGACGCTGGGCGTGGTGGGCGAATCCGGTTGCGGCAAGTCGATCACGTGGCTGGCCGCCCTTGGCCTGCTGGGCGGCGGCGCGCGCGTTTCGGGGCAGGTGCTGTTTGACGGCGACGACCTGCTGGGGATGGGCCCACGCGCCCTGTCAAAGGTGCGCGGCGGGCGCGTGGCGCTGATCTTTCAGGACCCGGCCAGCGCGCTGAACCCGGTGCAACGGATCGGTCGCCAGATCGGCGAGGCGCTGGCGCTGCATCGCGGGCTGCGTGGTCGCGCCGGACAGGACGAGGCAAAACGCCTGCTGGACCGCGTGGGCATGTCCAACGCCGCGCAACGGCTGAACGAATATCCGCACGAGCTGTCGGGTGGCATGAACCAGCGGGTGATGATCGCCATGGCGCTGGCGGGCGAGCCTGACCTGCTGATCGCGGATGAACCCACCACAGCGCTGGACGCCACGATTCAGGCTCAGATCCTTGACCTGCTGGGCGATCTGCAACGCGAGACCGGCATGGCGCTGGCGCTGATTTCCCACGATCTGGGGGTGATCGCCGACATGGCCGACCGGGTGGCGGTGATGTACGCGGGCCGGGTGATCGAAGAGGCCCCCGCCGCCGATCTGTTCGACACGCCCGGCCATCCCTATACGCGCGGGTTGCTGGCGGCCCTGCCCGATCTGGACGGCCCGCGTCAGCGGCTGATGGCGATCCCCGGCTCAGTCCCCGCCCCCAACGCGCTGCCGCCTGGCTGTGCCTTTGCCCGGCGCTGCGCACATGTAGACGGGATCTGTGAGACCACCCCGCCGCCCCTGCGGGCCTTGCCCGGCGCGCCCGGGCGCCACGTCGCCTGCGCCCGGATGGAGGCGCTGTGGCATGGCCAGAACAGTCTCGAAACCGCATCACAGACACGCGAAAGGACCAGCGCATGAGCGATTTCCTGCTCTCGGCCCGCGCGTTGGCGCGGCATTATCCGGTGCGCCTGCCCGGCGGTCTGCTGGGCCGTCCGGCCACGCTCAAGGCCGTGGATGGCGTCGATTTCGATCTGGCGCGGGGCGAGGTTCTGGGGCTGGTCGGCGAATCCGGCTGCGGCAAGTCCACCACCGCCAAGCTGGTGCTGGGCCATGTGCCCCCCAGCGCGGGCGAGGTGCGGTTTGACGGCGCGCCGGTGCCCACCGACCGGCGCGCGGACTGGCGGCGGCTGCGGCGGCGGATGCAGATGATCTATCAGGATCCGCTGGGCGCGCTGGACCGCCGGTTGCCCATCGTGGCGCAGATCGGCGAGCCCTTCGATATCCACTGCCCCGAGATGCCCCGCCCCGAGCGGCGCGACCGCGCGGCGGCGCTGATGGCCTCGGTCGGGCTGCGCCCCGATCAGGCGGGCAGCTATCCGCATGAGTTGTCAGGCGGGCAGCGACAGCGCGTGGTGATCGCGCGCGCGCTGGCGCTGGACCCCGAACTGCTGGTCTGTGACGAGCCTGTGTCGGCGCTGGATGTCTCCATTCAGGCGCAGGTGCTGAACCTGATGTCCGATCTGCGCGACCGCACTGGCTTTGCCGCCCTGTTCATCAGCCATGACCTGAAGGTGGTGCGCCAGATGGCCGACCGGGTGGCGGTGATGTACCTGGGCCGCATCGTCGAGGAGGGCATGCCCGATCAAGTGTTTCACGCCCCGCTGCACCCTTACACGCAGGCGCTGGTCTCGGCCGCGCCCACCCCGCGCCGCCGCGCGCGCGACCGCATCGTTCTGCCCGGCGATCCGCCCAACCCGGTCGATGTGCCCTCCGGCTGCCCGTTTCACCCGCGCTGCCCTGCTGCCGTCGCCCGCTGCCGGTCGGAGGTTCCGACGCTGATGCGCGACGCGGGCCAGGCCGTGGCCTGCCATCTGGCCCAGTCCGCGGGCGGCGCCCTGTCGCCTGCCCCCCGCGCGCCCCGGATTCCCCCCAAGGCAAAGGTCGCCTGATGCTGCTTTACACCCTGTCCCGCCTGGCCCGTGCCTTTGTCACTGTTGTGCTGATCGTCACGCTGGCCTTCATCATCCTGCGCATGACGGGCGATCCGTCGATCATCATCCTTGGCCCCGACGCGCCCGAGCAGGCCTACGAGGCGTTCCGCCGCAACTGGGGCCTCGATCAACCGCTGATCGTGCAGTATTTCAAGTATTTCGGCGCCATCGCCGAGGGCGATCTGGGCCGGTCGATGCGCGATGGCCGCCCAGCACTTGAGGTGGTGATGGACCGCGTGCCGATGACCCTGGCGCTGACCCTGCCCGCCCTGCTGTTCAACCTGATCCTGGGGCTGGGGGCCGGCGTGATCGCCGCGCTGAACCGCAACACATGGATCGACCGCGCGATCATGACCCTGTCGGTGGTGGGCTTTACCGTGCCCAGCTTCGTGATGGGTCTGGTGCTGGCGATGGTATTCGCGGTGCAGCTCAAATGGCTGCCCTCGGGCGGGTCGGGCACATGGGCCCATGCCATCCTGCCGGTGATCTCGATGGGCATGATCGGGGCGGCGGTGATCGCGCGCTTCACCCGCTCGGCCATGCTCGAGGTGCTGGGCCAGCCCTACATCCGCACGGCCTCGGCCAAGGGGCTGAGCTGGGGTGCAGTGGTGCTGCGCCACGCCCTGCCCAATGCCGCGATCCCGGTGCTGACCATCATCGGCTTCATGGTCGGCTCGCTGGTGGCAGGGGCCGTGGTGGTCGAGAGCATCTTTTCCTGGCCGGGACTGGGCCGGTTGCTGGTGGGGGCCGTGGCCAACCGCGATCTGGCGGTGGTGCAGACCATCCTGATCCTGATCGGGTTCACCATGGTCTTTGCCAATCTGATGGTCGATCTGGCCTATGGCTGGGTCGATCCGCGCCTGCGCATCCGCACGCTGTCCACCGCGAAATAAGGGATCCGACATGACCATCACCACACCCGACCCCCGGCACGGCTCGGCCTCGGTATTCACCACGAAATCGCGGACGCGCGCGTTCTTCCAGAAATACCCCACGCTGATCCTGCTGTCGATCTTGTGGATCGTGCTGATGCTGGCGGTGGCAGGTCTGGGCCACCTGGTCGCCCCGCGCGATTACATGGCGATGAACCTGTCCGCACGCCTGTCCGAACCCGTGGGCATGGGCGGCACATGGGCCTATCCGCTGGGCACGGACGAGCTGGGCCGCGATGTGCTGTCGCGGCTCATCGCCTCGATCCGCATCAGCCTGACCATCGCGTTTCTGGCCACGCTTGTTTCGGCCACCATCGGCGTGGCGCTGGGGTTTCTGGCGGCTTTCCTGCGCGGACGGGCCGAACAGGCGATCCTGATGGTGATCGACGCGCAGGCGGCCATGCCCTTCATGATCATTGCACTGGCGGTGCTGGCCTTTCTGGGCAATTCGCTGACGCTGTTCACCATCCTGCTGGGGTTTTATGGCTGGGAGCGGATCGCCCGCATCGCCCGCGGTCTGGCCATCGCAGCACAGGATCAGGGCTATGCCGCCGCGGTGCGTGATCTAGGCGCCTCGCCCTCGCGCATCTATGGCCTGCATATCCTGCCCAACATCGCCTCGACCCTGCTGGTGTCGATGACGCTGAACTTCCCCGAGGTGATCTTGCTGGAATCGGGTCTGTCCTTCCTTGGCCTGGGCGTGCAGCCGCCCGAAACCAGCCTGGGCGCGATGGTCGGATACGGGCGCGATTACATCCAGTCGGCGCCCTGGATCATGCTGGCCCCGGCGGCGGTGATCGTGGTGACGACGCTGTGCGTCTCGCTGCTGGGCGACTGGCTGCGCGATCTGTTCGATCCGACGCTGCGCTAGGTGCCGCCATACCGGGGCCGTGGCGCGTCATTGGTCAGGCCACCTCAGCGCCAGCTTCTGTCCGTCGTCAGCTAATTTGGGACAGCTGAGCGGTTTTCTGTTTGGAGGCTTGGGCTCTTGTTTGATTGGAGTTTATGCGTTTTCAGTTTGGTGGCACACAGGTAGTCCTGATGATATGCTGCGATGCCAAGAGCTTTTTTGGTCCCTTCGCGATTTGTGTGGGTTAAGGCGCACTGGCCTGTTCAGGGTCGCACCAGATGTTGTTGTCACGACGTGAG
>NZ_JBHUDD010000034.1:0-10010 GCF_042677865.1 Lacimonas salitolerans
TGCCGTCGTCCGCCTGCAACAGAAGACGCTTGCCATGCCGGTTGCACCGCCTCCCGACACATAGCCTTCTTTGCGAAAACAACGGATGAAACGGATGCGTCACCCGAACTAACTGCTCACCTGCGTCAGTCAGGCCTGCATTCCCTCGTGAGGTACAAGCGGCTCGAGGCGGGAAAGTTCATCTGGCCCGTAAGTCGGGATGGGACGGCCGTTTCGATATCGGCTGCGCAGCTCGGCTATCTTCTGGAAGGGATCGACTGGCGCAATCCGCGCTGGACACAACGCCCTGCAAAGGCTGGATAATTTCTGCTTAAGCGCCTGTTTTTATTGGCCGTCCGGGGCATCTGTGGTAGTTCTCTTCCATGTCAGATGCCGCTTCTGAAATCGCCAGATTACGCGCTGAATTGGCCGCACAAACGGCCCGTGCGCAAGCCGCCGAACGCGATCTGGCGCAGGCGCGCGCCTTGGCGTCTTGCACGGATGCGATGATCCAAGAACTGAAGCTGGAGATCGCCAAGCTGCGCCGCGACAAATACGGCATCTCCTCCGAACGCCGCGCGCGGCTGATTGATCAGCTGGAATTGCAGCTCGAGGAATTGGAAGCCGCCGCCACAGAGGATGCGCTGACCGCTGAACAGGTAGCGCAGGACGACAAGACCAGCACCGTGCGCGCCTTCACCCGGCGCAAGCCCGTGCGCAAACCCTTTCCCGAGCATCTGCCGCGCGAGCGTGTGGTGGTCGAGGCCTCGACCAACTGCTCCTGCTGTGGTTCGGATCGCATCGTGAAGATGGGCGAGGATATCACCGAGACGCTGGAGGTCATCCCCCGCCAGTGGAAGGTGATCCAGACGGTGCGCGAGAAGTTCACCTGCCGCTGTTGCGAGAAGATCAGCCAGCCACCTGCACCCTTCCACACCATTCCGCGCGGATGGGCTGGGCCGCAACTGATCGCGATGGTGGCCTTCGACAAATACGGACAGCATCAGCCGCTAAACCGCCAATCCGAGCGTATTGCCCGCGAAGGGATTGATCTCAGCCTGTCCACCCTGGCTGATCTGATCGGTCATGCCTGCGTGGCGCTGAGTCCGATCCATGAGTTGATCGAGCGCCATGTGCTAACCGCAGCGCGCTTGCATGGCGATGACACGACGGTGCCGCTTCTGGCGCGTGGCGGCACCAAAACCGCGCGGCTCTGGACCTATGTGCGTGATGACGGGCCATGGGGCGGTAGTGCGCCACCTGCCGCCCTGTTCAAATTCTCGCGGGATCGCCAGATGATCCACCCGAACAAACATCTCGCTGGGTGGCAGGGCGTTCTCCAGGCCGATGCCTATAGTGGCTATAACGACCTCTATCTGGCGGATCGCAGCCCCGGCCCTGCACGCAGCGCGCTCTGTTGGAGTCACGCACGGCGCAAGTTCTTCGAACTGGCCGATATCGCGGGAAATGTGCGCAAGAATAAACCCGCGCATGATATCTCGCCGGTCGCTCTGGAGGCGGTGAAACGTATTGACGCGATCTTCGACATCGAGCGCGAGATCAATGGTATGGATGCAGATGCCCGCCTTGCCATGCGGCAGGCGCGATCCCGGCCGCTTGTCGTGGAACTGCATACCTGGCTGCTGGAAGAGCGCGCGCGAATGTCGAAACACAACAGCGTCGCCAAGGCCATCGACTATCTGATTCCGCCCAAAGGCGAGCGGTGGGGCGCCTTCACCGCTTTCCTTGATGATGGGCGCATCTGTCTGACCAACAATGCCGCCGAGCGCGCCCTAAGAGGGATAGCTCTGGGCAGAAAATCTTGGCTCTTCGCGGGGTCTGAACGCGGCGGCGAACGCGCGGCCTTCATGTATACACTGATCGTCACCTGCAAGATGAACGATATCGACCCACAGGCATGGATGGCAGACGTCCTCGCGCGCATGCCCGACATCACCGTGTCACGCTTGCCCGAGTTGCTCCCGTGGAACTGGAAGGCCCAGCAGGAAGCCGTCAAGGCCGCATGACCGCGTCCCTCGCCGGAAGCTTACGATTTCTTCGTCGAAACATACGGTGTGAAATGGGACAAGGCGGCGGCCAAGCTGGTCAAGGACCGCGACGCGCTGCTGACCTTCTGCGACTACCCGGCGGAACACTGGAAGCACATCCGGACGTCAAATCCGATCGAAAGCACCTTCGCCACCGTCCGGCATCGCACGANCTCCGCCAACTTCAAGCTGCCGCCTGATCAGGCGTCACCAACTTCTGCGCATATCTCTGATCGCAGCCTGATGCGGCCAGTGCAATGTCCAGTGTGGCGCTGACATCATCCGCCCCCATGTTGGTGCAAAGCTTCCAGCCAACAATGTAACGGGAGAAGTCGTCGAGCACGGTGGACAGATAGAACCAACCCCATCCGATCACTTTGAGATAGGTGAAGTCGGTCTGCCACATCTGGTTCGGTCGGGTGGTCTTGTCCTTGAACTCATCTGCGGCTTTGACCACGACATAGGCGGGGCTGGTGATCAGGTCGTAGGACTTGAGCAACCGGTAGACGGAAGCTTCTGACACAAAATACTTTTTTGTGTCGGTGAAGCGCACAGCCAATTCCCGCGGGGACAGGTCTGGTTCGTTGAGTGCCAAATCTAAAATCTGTTTTCGCACGGCATCCGGGATGCGGTTCCAGACCTTGGACGGCCGGGATGAGCGGTCTTCCAACCCTTCCGGGCCATGCTCAACATAGCGATCATACCAGCGGTAGAATGTCGTGGGCGGCACCCCGATCTGGGCCAGGGTCCGGCGGACTGGAAGGTGAGATTGCTCGACGATCCGGATAATCTCGAGCTTTTCAGAAGCAGGGTATCTCATTCGTGGTCGCCCCCAGCCCCGGTCGTGTTTTTTTTAAGGATGCGGTTCTCCAGGGTCAGGTCGGCCACCACTTCCTTCAGGGCCATAGACTCGGCGCGCAGCCCCTTCACCTCTGTGCTGGTTGCCTGACGGGCGGTGTCCCCCGCCAGGCGCTTCTTCCCAGCCTCGAGAAACTCCTTCGACCAACTGTAATACAGGCTTTGTGCAATGCCCTCGCGGCGGCACAGCTCGGCAATACTGTCCTCGCCGCGAAGACCGGCCAAAACGATGCGGATCTTCTCTTCTGCGCTGTGAACCTTGCGGGTCGCGCGGCGGATGTCTTTGACGGCCTTCTCGGCCTCAGCTTTCTTCGTCACGGGTTTCTTGCTCATCTTCGCTCCATGAAGGCTACGATGAGCCAGAAACCCTCCGTTCCGCAAGATGCTTAAAATGTCCCATGGGTGCTGACGTCAGACAGGCCTTTTCCGACCCTGACTTTCGGAGGGCATGCATCACCACCTGTGACCTTGGACAGCCGCACACATGGAAGTTGCAAGACCGCTGACAGATCAAGGGCTTTTGACAGACAGGACCCGGGCAAGGATGATGGCAAGAAGAGCCACCAAGAGCATCGAGAAGATGACATCTGACAGAAAATGCCTCCCGGCGGCAATGCGATGGAACCCCGCGATCACCGGCAAGGTCAAGATGGCCAGACGGCCAAAGAGCAACCAGAATGCAGAAAGCCGCGACTGAAAATGACCTAGCACCAACCAAAGGGAAATGGCCAAAACCGTTGCCCCTGCCGATTCTCCGCCCACGAAAGAACAATTGCGCAGGCATTGGTCAGTCGGTTGCCAAAACGGCGTAAACTCGGCCGGACCGCCAAATTCCGAGACATATGCCGGGCGCGCCCGCCCCCAATGCCCCTTCAGGCCCCATTCCACAAGAATGCCCGGCCCAGCAACATAAAGCAGCAGGATAAAGCCCCAAAGCCTTGCAGGAATACCGCCGATCTGACGCAGAAACAGCGCAAGGCAAAGGCCGAGCGTCGCCAGCAGGAACAACGCGATGGAGGCACGCCAGATCGCCATGCGAACGAGATTGAAAGGCTCATTCTCAGCGAGGGGAAATTTTCCCTCTGCAAGGTCAGCAAAGACCCGGCTGACAGCCGGATCAAGACCCGGAAATGTCAGGAAGACAGTCCCCGCCAGAAACATCAGGGCAAGAACGGCAACGGCAATTCTGCTACTGGCCACGGGCGCACTCCGCGTCGGTTAAGTAGACCGACAGTCGGTGCGCCTTAAAGCCGCCGTTGCGATCTTCCATTGGAACTGGCGTGCCCGCGCAAGGCGGTGGAGCCCTCGTCAGCAAGATGATCGGACCAGAGAAATCTGCCGGCAAAGGATAGCGTTGCTGGTAGTGATGCATCGGGCGCCCCTGCGGCGCGGGGGCATAGAACATCAGGCCAGAGTCGCGACCGGTATAGAACAAGTCCGCGATCGCCGCGCGCCCCTGCGCAAGGATCGGCAATCCGCCCTTTTCTTGCGCAAGCGCGATCACCTCGCGGCTTATCTGTGCGCGCCCCAGATAGCGCGACAGAAGTGGCTCGCCGCCCCATTCTAACCGGGGCTGCGTCGTCAACACCGCGACGGCAATGCAAAGTGCCGCGTTCACGCCGATCGCAATCCAGCGCAAGCGGTAGGACAGCACCGCAACAGCCAACACTGTTCCGGCAAGATAGGCAGAGGCGGCCCAGTTGGCATAAGCCTTGTCGAGAAGCGCCTGCGTTGACACGATGAGCAATGCTGGCACCACAAAGGCCACCAAACCGGCAGAAGGCCGCGTCAGAGCGACAAGCAGCGCCAGAAAAAGGCCCGGCCCCATGACGGCGAACTGCGCCAAGCCGAATTCCGCAAGCCCGGCCAGATTCAGACCAGCCAGTTTGTCGTCCTGACGAACCCACCCGATATTGTCGGCGGTGTGCGATAGGGTGGTCAGGCCATGCGCAAGGTTCCAAAGCAAGTTCGGCGACAGCACGACCAGCCAAGCGGCCAAAAGCAGGCCGGCATTGCGCCACGAGAGCCGCATGTCGCGCTGCAACATAGCCGCCAGCGCCACGCCGACCAGAAAGTAGATGCCCGCATATTTTGCCAGGCAGGCGACCCCGATCATCGCGCCAGCCAGAATTGCGTCACTTGCCCGGCCAGACTCTACAAGACGGCGGTGGAAGAAAAGGGCGGCCGCAAAGAACGGGGCCATGATCGTGTCGGTCGAAATAAGCAGGCTGCCAACCCCGACCATCGGCAGGGTGACATAGGCCGCCGCAACCCAAACCGCGACACCGCGCCCGTAAAGCCGGGCCGCCAAGGCGGCCAGGATCAGCGCGGTCGCCGCGTGAAAGACAGCCCCCGGAGCGCGGACGGCAAACGCGCCGTCACCGAATACCGCCGTAACCGAGCCGATGACCCATGCAATCAGCGGCGGCTTCGAGTAATAGCCAAACTCGAAATCCTGCCCCCAAAGCCAGTATTGGGTTTCATCCACAAAAAGGTCGGTGCCATTGAAGGCGAGAAGCAACCACCGGATTGCCGTTATGGCCAAGACAATGACAAGGGACGGAGCAAGCCAGCCCAGCTCAATCGATTTTCGTGCTGACATCAGATATATTCTTTTCCCGGTATATCAGCCATAGGTTGCGGCTGTAGACGACAACTCCCGGCAACTGTCCCAGAATGATAACGGGGTCGAACTTGTGGATACCGTATGCCAAGACAATCAGGCCTCCGGAAATCGAGAGATACCAGAACGCGATCGGCATCACGGACCTTCCAGCTCGCTCGGACGCAACCCACTGAACGATAAACCGCGCCGTGAAGGCAAGTTGTCCCAGCAGGCCGACAATGAGCCAAGCCGCGTCTCCGGTGGTTGCTGCGCCCATTCGGGTCAAGAGGTCGTGCATCATTTTGCTGTCTCCCTCGGTCGGACCTTCTTGCGGCGTCGTAGCAGCCAGGCAACGCCAGCCAGATCGACGATGCCGACAAGGCCGCGTTGCAGGTTCGAATAGTTCGACCGGCCTGCAACACGTGGCTTGTGCGACACATCGACATGCGCCGTTTCCCAACCATCGCGGGCAAAGAGTGCGGGCAGATACCGGTGCATGTGATCGAAATACGGCAATCGCAAAAACGCCGCCCTGCGGAACGCCTTCAGACCGCAACCGGTATCACGGGTGCTATCTTGCAAAATCCACGCTCTCAGGCCATTGGCAAAGCGAGAGGCAAGCCGCTTCGACAGCGTATCCTGTCGCCCGACCCTTTGTCCGGCGACAAGCCCGACGCGCCCCTGCTCGTCTTTCAGAAGCACCTCTGCAAGCTTGGGAAGCTCCTCTGGCGGGTTCTGCCCGTCGCCGTCCAGTGTGCAGATGATCGGGGCACGCGCGGCCAGCACACCGGAGTGAACTGCCGCCGATTGCCCCCCGGACCGTTCATGCCGGAGAACCCGCAGGTGCGGCATGGTCTGCATGCAGGTCTCTAGCACGTCTATCGAATTGTCCGAAGATCCGTCGTCAACCACGATGATCTCAAAGGGCGTATGATGCGACAGTGCCGTATCAATCTGTCTGACCAATGTGACAATATTCTCGGCCTCATTGCGCGCCGGTATCACAACAGAGAGGGTTGTCATCGCGTCATCAACCATATTGGCACAAGGTTTTATGTTGCAGATGGTCCATTTGCGTAACTGTCCTAACGGATTTTGCAGGGGCGCAAACGGTGGGCACCGATGAGGGGAGGCACGTCCACAAGCCTTCCGGCCCAAGATTTCCCGAAGGGGAAATAACGCGGCATCCCGTGCTGTCAAGTCGCAACTGGGCATCGCGGGTGTGATCCGCCAATTGTCGCCGTCGGCCCGGCAATGGTTGCCTGACAACGACGCCCGAATATGACTTCGCCTGCGTGAAACCTGTGCCCGCAAGGTTCACAGCCAAGAAAAATGCAGCGGGTGAATGCTGGCCGTCACCGCTTGCGACCGTGATGACACGGCCCTGCCCAACAGGCAAAACCCTGGCAGCCCGACGCCTGCGCGCCTCTGCCAAGGGCGCGGCACGGTTATCTGCTCAGGCAAGTCGAATATCAAAGCACAGACAATCCAGAACCGGCGCTTGATCCACCTGCGCAAACCGGCATAACATCTGACAGCATTGCCGCAGCCACCCTGACCAGAATTGGACCGCCTTTTCCAGATCATTTGAAAATGCGCGCTGGTATCCGTGGTTTCAATGTGCGACCCGGCGGCAACAATGCAACGCAGCGCGCAAGACTATCACAAAAGGACAGTTTCTGATGAAGATTGCGATGATCGGCACAGGCTATGTCGGGCTCGTTTCGGGGGTTTGCTTTTCGGATTTCGGACATGATGTGCTTTGCGTCGACAAGATGCCCGATAAGATTGACATGCTGGCGCGTGGCAAGGTGCCGATCTATGAGCCGGGCCTTGATGCCGTCATGGCGCGCAATGTAGAGGCGGGGCGCCTGCGGTTCAGCACCGATCTGGCCGCGGCCGTTGACGGCGCCGATGCGGTCTTCATTGCAGTCGGAACGCCGACGCGACGCGGCGATGGCCATGCAGACCTAACCTATGTGATGGCCGCGGCCCAAGATATCGCCCGTGCCTTGACAGGTTACGCGGTCGTTGTGACGAAATCGACCGTGCCGGTAGGCACCAATCGCAAGGTTGCCGAGGTAATCCGCAACACCCGGCCAGATGCAGAATTCGACGTCGCCTCGAACCCGGAATTCCTGCGCGAAGGTGCCGCGATCGATGACTTCATGAAGCCCGATCGCGTGGTGGTTGGCTTAGAAACCAACCGCGCTAAAGAGGTTATGGGCGACATCTATCGTCCCTTGTTCCTGCGCGATTTTCCGATTGTCTACACCGACTTGGAATCTGCCGAGATGACCAAATACGCCGCCAACGCCTTTTTGGCGACGAAAATCAGTTTCATAAACGAGATCGCCGCACTCTGCGAGCGCGTCGGCGCCGATGTCAAAGCCGTGGCTAAAGGCATGGGGCTGGATGGGCGCATTGGCAACAAGTTCCTGCATGCGGGACCGGGCTATGGCGGATCTTGCTTTCCAAAGGACACGTCGGCGCTGGCGCGAATTGGACAGGAACATGGCGTGCCGCAGCGGATTACAGAAACGGTGATCGCGGTGAACGACCTTACAAAGCGGCGCATGGTCAACAAGGTGATCGATCTGTGCGGCGGATCGGTCAATGGCAAGACCGTGACCGTCCTTGGCGCGACCTTCAAGCCAGAGACCGATGACATGCGGGAAGCGCCCTCGCTGACCGTGGTGCCAGCCTTGGTCGGTGGTGGCGCAAAACTGCGCATTGTCGACCCCCATGGCCGCAAGGAGGGCGAGGCGTTGCTGCCCGGTGTAGAGTGGCAATCCGATCCTTACAGCGCCGCCGAAGGGGCAGATTGCCTGCTGATCCTGACCGAATGGAACCAGTTCCGCGCGCTCGACCTGAAACGTCTGGCGGCGGCGATGGCGACCCCCGTGATGGCCGATCTGCGCAACATCTACAGCCTCGAGGATGTGCTTGCCGCGGGTTTTACGGCTTATGATGGTGTCGGGCGCGGCCATGCCGACGCGACGCATGACCGCGCGCGGGTCCCGACGGAATGAAGCGCGCTTTCATCACCGGAACCGCCGGGTTCATCGGCTTTCACTTGGCAGAGCTCTTGCTGCAAGACGGCTGGGACGTCGCCGGTTATGATGGCATGACCGATTACTATGATGTCACGCTCAAACAGCGGCGCCACGCCCTGCTGCACCAGCATGCGCGGTTCACAGCCACAGAGGCGATGCTGGAAGACACCGCCACGTTGACACGAGCGGTGACCCATGCGCAACCCGATGTGATCATCCACTTGGCGGCCCAAGCAGGTGTCCGCCATTCCATTGAGAACCCGCGTGCCTATGTCGACGCGAACATCATCGGCACGTTCAACCTGATGGAGGCCGCGCTGGCTGCCCGGCCTGCGCATCTGCTGATGGCCTCAACAAGCTCGGTCTACGGGGCCAATACCGAAATGCCTTATGTCGAAACGCAAAGAGCCGACACGCAAATGTCTTTCTATGCGGCCACCAAAAAGGCGAATGAGGCCATGGCCCATGCTTGGGCACATATACACGGCCTGCCGATCACGATGTTTCGGTTCTTTACGGTCTATGGCCCTTGGGGAAGGCCTGACATGGCACTTTTCAAGTTCACCCAGGCTATCGTCGCCGGCGCGCCGATAGATGTCTACAACCACGGCGAAATGTCGCGCGACTTCACCTATATTGCCGACCTGATACGCGGGATTCGGCTGTTGATCGACAAGGTGCCACAGCAAGGGACGGCGGTTGAAGGCGACACCCTTTCGCCGGTCGCGCCTTTCCGCGTGGTAAATATCGGCAATTCGACCAAGGTCCGGCTAGAGGATTTCATCGGCGCTATTGAGACCGCGACCGGGCGAAAAGCGATCCGCAACTACATAGCGATGCAGCCGGGCGACGTGCCTGCGACTTGGGCCGATGGAGATCTGCTGAAACGCCTGACAGGATACACGCCTCAAACGGACATTCGCGAAGGTGTGGCGGCATTCATCGATTGGTTCCGCGGTGAATACGCAGCTGACACCGTGCGACGACTGGATTGACCCCCTGACCTGAGCCCCGATGCAGTTGGACCCATCCACCGGGTGCGCCGGGTACAAGCTGTCTGAGGAGGCCAATTATGACCAGCGCCACGCCAAACAGGCAAGGGACATAGCAATTTGATGACCCGGGTATCGTAACCCCTGTGTTTGCCTCAAGCCGATAGGACCATTTCCGGTGGTGACCTGCCCCCCGGTCGTCCCTCATTCATAATGAGAGTCCTTGGGGTTGATAATTGTCGTTTTGGGCTTGGGCAAGCGCGCCAGTGCGGGCAAATGCACGCGACTGCTGTTTTTCTTGTGCGGTGTTGATGTGGCGTTGATGTAAACGCGCAAATGGCCTGTGGTATAAAGATACCACAGGCCAAGGGTTTGTTTTATTTGATAATTTTGGTTGCGGGGGTAGGATTTGAACCTACGACCTTCAGGTTATGAGCCTGACGAGCTACCGGGCTGCTCCACCCCGCGGTGT
>NZ_JBHUDD010000035.1:0-16493 GCF_042677865.1 Lacimonas salitolerans
GTCCCTGGGCATCGCGGGTATTGCAACCGTTTCGAGCCAGCGCAGACACCCCAACTTGCTCGTCGGATCACACAGACGGTTGAACACCATGGCCCGGATGAGCGCCTCGGCGTCGATCTCCCTGCGTGAGGATCGCAGCGCATAGGTCAGCGCCTTGTCGATCCCGAGTTCCCGCCAGAGTTCGTGGAGCGCAAAGACATCCCCAAAGCTGCGACCGGGCTCCTGAATGACCTCCGAGGCGGTATTCTCGGCCCGACCGACAGCTCGATTGAGCCCGTTGATGAGCGGGTCCAGCCGCTCCGGTGTGAGTTGATCGAGGCGCCCGAGATTGGCCAAGACGCGCGTCCGCACCTTGCCGTCGTCGTTTCGGAACGACTCGACCAGCTGCAGGTACTGGCGGCCTCCGGCCTTGGTGATGCGCGTATACATTATGTGCCGACGTTACTTCTGTTTCTGTCCGTCTGCAATGGACTTTTATGGCATAGCGTGTGACGACATGGTTCGAGTTTTTCGCCATCCGGACGGGGCCTAACCCATTGAAGAACCGAAAGTGGGAAAATCTGGCCGTCAAAATCAGCCCCCGAACTGTCGAAGTTCGGATGTCCGTTTCCCGCCTATAGATGACCGACACCCACACCACCGCCGACATTCATCAGGAGAAGGTATTCGAGGCGCATACCGCCAAGCACCAGACCGCCGTCGTCTTCCACCACCACAGGCCACCGGCAAAGGAGACCCATCATGGCTCAGCCGACTCTGATCCCGAATTGCGACGGCGCAAGATTTGAATCGCTGCCGCTCGACACCCCCCGCAACCGCTGCCTCCTCGCGCTCGACCTCGGCACCTCGACCGGCTGGGCGATCCGCGGCAATGACGGGCTGATCACCAGCGGCACCGTCTCGCTGCGTCCCGGCCGCTTCGACGGCGGTGGCATGCGCTACCTGCGCTTCACGAACTGGCTGACCGAGATCGACCGGCTGTCCGGTCCTGTAGCCGCCATCTGGTTCGAGGAAGTCCGCCGCCACGCGGGCACCGACGCGAGCCACATCTACGGCGGTCTCATGGCCACGCTGACCGCATGGGCCGAACTGCGCGGCGTGCCCTACGAGGGCGTCCCGGTCGGCACAATCACGGGCATCGCCAAGTTCCGCGATGCGGTGCAGATCGCCGCGCAGCCCCTCGGGATAGCTGTCTTCGGCGCCGGTCAGCAGCTTCTCCAGCGCCTCGCGGGCGGCATCCTCCTCCTGGTCCAGCAGGTCGACGGAGAAGCCCTTGTACTTGCCCGCATGTCGCGCCAGCAGCGGCTTCATCAGGGCGAGATCGATGGTCTTGACGAACCGGGGGTTCACGAACTTCTTCAAATTGCCGGCCACGACGAATCCCCTTTCCTGCAAGACAAGTGTTCTTGCTACGTTCTTTCGTGCGATTCTTCAACCATTGCGGGATCGGCTGGGACGCTTTCCGACATCGACGAGTAGAGGCCAGAGGAGACGACCGCTCCGAGGCCCGCATGAAACGCCCTAATCCGCTCCCGCCCGACCAGATGACCCCCGCAGAACGCCGCGCCGAGCTGTGCGGCCTGCTGGCGCTCGGGCTGGTTCGGTTGCGGATGCGGGACGCGGGCGAAGTATCTGACAATACTGGAGAACGTTGCCTACACTATCCGCCAGACCAATGCCGTCATGCAACTCCAACACACCGGAGAAATGCATGAACAAACCCGATCCCATCCCCGCGCGCCTGGCCGCGCTCAAGACCACGCCGACGCCCGACCTGAAGAAACAGTGGCGCGACCTGTTCGACAGCGAGCCGCCGCCGTTCAACCGCCGCTATCTCGAAAGCCGTATCGCCTATCGCATCCAGGAACTGGCCTATGGCGGGCTGAAGCTTGAGACAATCCGGCGGCTGGAACGGCTTGGCGAGGAACTGGACGGCGGGGACAAGAGGAAGCGCGGCATCCGCGCCGATCGCGACCGCCCGATCACCGGCACACGGCTGCTGCGCGAATGGCAGGGTGTCGAGCAAATCGTCACCGTCACCGCCGACGGCTTCGAATGGCAGGGGCGGCCCTACAAATCGCTGTCGGCCATCGCGCGGGCCATCACCGGGACGCGGTGGAACGGCTGGGTTTTCTTCGGGCTAAAGAACCACAGGGGGCGGACGTGACAAAGCCGCTGGAAAAATCAAAGGTCGTCCGCAAGCTGCGCTGCGCGGTCTACACCCGGAAATCCTCCGAGGAAGGGCTGGAGCAGGAGTTCAATAGCCTGCACGCTCAACGCGAGGCATGCGAGGCTTACATCGCCAGCCAACGCTCCGAGGGCTGGGTGCTGGTCCGCGATCAGTACGACGACGGCGGGATCTCCGGTGGCACGCTGGAACGTCCCGGGTTGAAGCGGCTGCTGGAGGACATCGAGGACGGGCTGGTCGACGTGGTCGTGGTCTACAAGATCGACCGCCTCAGTCGCTCGCTCGCGGATTTCGCCAAGCTGGTCGAGGTGTTCGACGGAAATAGCGTGACGTTCGTTTCGGTCACGCAATCGTTCAACACCACTACATCGATGGGGCGACTGACGCTGAACATCCTGCTCTCATTCGCGCAGTTCGAGCGCGAGGTGACGGCCGAACGCATTCGCGACAAGGTCGCGGCATCTCGCCGGAAGGGCATGTGGATGGGCGGGGTGCCGCCCTACGGCTACCGCGTCGAGAACCGGAAGCTGGTGGTTGACGAGGACGGCGCCTCGCATGTCCACTGGATCTTCGCCCGCTTCCTCGAGATCGGGTCCTGCACGGAACTGGCGCGGGAGGTCGGCACGCGCGGCATCCGCACCCCGCGCGGGAACAGGATCGACAAGAAGTACGTCTATCGGATGCTCAGCAACCGCGCCTACATCGGCGAGGCGGTCCACAAGGGCGATAGCTACCCCGGCGAGCACGACGCGATCATCGACCGCGAGACTTGGGACAAGGTTCGCGCCATCCTCCAGGAGAGCCCGCGCAAGCGCGCCGCGCGCACGCGCGCCGACACGCCCGCGCTGCTGAAGGGGCTGCTGTTCGGTCCCGATGGCGCCGCGTTCTCACCGACGCATACCCGCAAGGGCGACAGGCTCTACCGCTACTATGTGAGCCAGACCGTGCTGAAGCATGGTGCTGGTTCGTGTCCGGTCGGCCGCGTGCCTGCGGGCGAGATCGAGGGCGCCGTCATAGACCAGCTCCGCGCCGTGTTCCGCCAGCCGGAGATCGTTGCGGGGACGTGGAAGGCGGCGCGCGTCCATGCCGACGACATCACCGAGGCCGACGCCCGTGCGGCTCTGCAGCAGTTCGATCCGCTTTGGGACGAGCTTTTCCCCGCCGAGCAGGCCCGCATCGTGGCGCTGCTGGTCGAGCGGGTGGACATCGGCACGGATGGGCTCAACGTCCGGCTCCGGATCGATGGCCTTGGCGACCTCGCGCGCGAGATGCAGGCCAGCGATATCGGAGAAGCTGCATGACCCGCGCGACGTCGATCCCCGAGACGGTGACGCTTCACGTTCCGTTCCGCGTCGTGAAGCGCGGCGGGCGGAAGGAAATGCAGCTGCCAGAGGGCGCTACCCAGCCGCGGCGCCCGGACAGCGTGCTGGTCAAGGCTCTGGCCCGTGCCTTCCGCTGGAAACGCATGCTGGAGTCAGGCGAGTTCGCCACAATCGCCGAACTCGCCGAGCGCGAGGGGATCGCACCCTCCTACATGACACGCGTCCTGCGGCTGACACTGCTCGCGCCCGACATCGTCGAGGCGATCCTGGACGGGAAGCAGGGGCCGGAGGTAACGCTGGCGCGGATGATGGAGCCGTTTCCGGCAAACTGGAGCACCTACGGCTGGGCCCACGCCGAGCAGAACCTTTGTGGCGCTGCCGCCCCACAACGAGAACCATCTCTCTACCAAACGGGTGACTGAACCTATACAGCACCGACGGCTTCGACATGGATGAAGGCCCTCAGCGAACGAGCGCGGCAGCCTCTAGATGTGGTAGTTTCTTGCTGCATCGCCCACGATATGCGTCTAGGGTGAGGAAGATGATAAGTATGAGTCTCCTTCCACGGGAGTGCGATTCGTGAAAATCGGGGGCAGCCCTTGCATCAAGGCGATGAACACATCAGACAAAACAAAAGCCTCCGGCACCAAGGACGGCAATAGAGGAGCAGAACATTGGTCAAATGCGTGAGTATCTTTTCAGGGGCCGGCGGTCTGGACATCGGAGCGATCAATGCCGGTGCGCAAATTGTCGTCTGCGTTGAGAACGATCCCGACGCTGCCCAAACTCTGCGACTCAATAATATTGGCGGCCATCAATCGGCGGTTTTGGAAAAGAGCGTAGAAACGGTCGACTTCACGCACTGGCGCGACGACTCGGAGACCATCCTTATTGGCGGCCCACCGTGCCAACCCTTTTCAAAGAATGGATATTGGGTCAAAAACGACAACCGTCTTATTGCGGGGGATCCTCGCAACATGCTCGGGCAGTACCTCCGTGCTGTTAGCGAACTGCAGCCGACAGGGTTCCTATTTGAAAACGTCGAGAGCATAAGACATCCGACAAATATAGCTGTGTTTGAGCGTTTTTTGCACGACGCGGAGGCTATGGGTTACGCGTGCACAGTATATCGCGCAAATTCTGCCGATTTCGGCGTCCCGCAAAAGAGGAAGCGGGTGTTTGTATTCGGAATTCGGGGAGCCAAGAATCCTATCCCGCATCCACACAAAACGCACAGCGACCCGGGAAAGCCGGAACTTATGAACGGCTTCGCTCCTCATGTCGGAGTCGGATCGTTCATAAAAAAATACTCCGGTCAGCGATACGCAGAGCCTCAAGAGGATGCCTCTAACGGCACATATTATCATGAACTCATCCACGTTCCGGCAGGAAAGAATTACATCGCTCTTTCCGGACTAGACAATTACAGCGGACGCACCTTTCGGGCAGGAGGGCGCTTCTGGAACTTTCTGCAGAAGCTTCATCCAGAAGAGCCAGCAATCACGATTGCTGCTCAGCCGGGCCCATGGGTCGGTCCGTTCCACTGGGACAATCGTCGCCTTCGCGTTCCCGAGGTCGCGGCAATCCAGACATTTCCAGACGACTATAAGTTTGCGGGCAACCGCCGATCGATCCAGAAGCAGATCGGAAATGCCGTACCGTGCCTATTGGGCGAGGTGATGGTCCGCCACCTGCTTGAGAAGCTGTAAACATGGCAAAGATTAGTAAGCAAGCAACTGCGGATGGGCAGATCGTTGATGACTATGACCCCAGCCACCCGACAATGCAGCAACGAGAAGACGTACTGCGAGACGGCTTTTCAGCGCGGGGCTGGGCAATTACCAACATGGCCTCAGACGAACAGAAAAAGCTGACAGTTATGGAGGTTGCGTGCGGCAATCGATCATACAAACTAAATGTGTTTGTTTTTCCGAACCTTGCCTATGCAAGCCGACATGTAGAGGAGAAACGTATTCAGCTCAGCCGCGACTATGCTGAACACAAGCGCGAGTTTGAATTGCCAAACACGGGACCGGAGCGGTGTCTGCTGCTCGGCATGTATATTCGTGACGGCAAGACGGTGGTCTCGGCCTGGGATGCAAGCGCCTATCGTGATCACAAGCAGCCCAGCAGTTGCTATGTGCGTGTACCGGCATTGGCAGACGCTATGCGGAATGGTTTTGGCCAGTCCATAGACGGTAAGGATCGGCTGGTTTGTTGCTTTCAACCCGACCTTCTCGCGTACTACCTTGAGAATATGCGCGACCTTCATGATCGCGTCTTGGTGGATCAGAACTTAATCAAAAAGTCGCTTGACGGTGAACCCCAGGAGATAGCAACGAGCAAAGAAGGGCAGCCTACCGACACGTTGGGCGCGCCCCCTAACCCAATTGCGGCCGAACTTCCTCGCAACCGCATCCTTTACGGTGCGCCCGGCACCGGAAAGAGCCATAAACTCGATGTCGAGGTTGGAACCTACTTCGGCGCTGACGATTTGAATGAGCGCGTAACGTTCCACCCGGATTATACTTACGGCCAGTTTGTGGGAGCATACCGACCGGTTCCGATCTATCGCGAAGGAACCGTCCCGCTTTTGGCGGCTGACAGGGTTACTGATGCTGGAAAATTTGAGCCGCTGATAGATTATGCTTTCGCGCCCGGCCCATTTCTTCGCCTGCTCGTTCGCGCATTAAAGAACCCCGAACATAATTTCGTGCTAATTATCGAAGAACTGAATCGCGCAAACGCGCCAGCTGTTTTCGGTGAAGTATTCCAGCTCCTCGACCGCGACAATGGCGGAAATGGCAAGTTCCCAGTAGTGATGCCAACTGAAGCATGCGACTATCTTCGCTCTCACGGCTTGCCCGTGTCGGTGCGCCTTCCAGCGAACCTTTACTTATGGGCGACCATGAACAGTGCCGACCAGGGCGTCATGCCCTTAGACGCCGCCTTCAAGCGTCGCTGGACTTTCGAATATGTCGCTTTGAATGCGTCCGAAGATGTAACCGCAAGTTGGATGGTTCACTTGAACTTCCTAGGAGGAAGCGTGCCATGGAATGTCTTTCGAGCGGCAATAAATGATCACCTTCGGAAAAGAGATATTCCCGAAGATCGACTTCTCGGACCATTTTTTATGCGCGAGGAGGAACTGACGAACGCCCAATCCTTTAAAAACAAGCTACTTCTGTATCTGCGTGATGACGTGGTGCGGCACAATCCTGAGGCGCTATTCAGGGGTTCTTCGCTGAGTTACGGCGCACTCGCGGATGCATATGATAGGGGCGAGCAAATTTTTGCCGAGGGGATGCAGTTCGGTGCGGTCGACAAGGCGATTTGAAGTCCTAACCGAAGAAGAGGTGCTGCCTCCTGCACGGCTTATGGAACTGTTTCCTGATCCGGAAATGAGGAGAACGTTGATCCAGAACGGGGTGCTTACTCCGGATAAAAACGGAGCGTTACGCGTGCGTTTCGTTGGTGTCGCTGTCGCTGGTGGTTGCTCAATCCAAATATTGCCGAAGATTTTTTCTGCGTCGCAAGGTAGTGTCACATCCACCATGCGCCAGGTCGTTCGCGCTTTGCGCCGATATGCACGTTGGCAGCCGCAGCACAGAGACGAGGCGCCATTTCTTGACCCTATGGCGGCTCATACTGAACTTAATGCGCTCGCACTCGCCGACTGGCTCATTCGAGACTACCACAACGTCGGGATTTATCGTCGTCTCCGCGAGCGGGAGGTATTCGGCGGAAATGGGCAAGTCAACTGGCGCCGTACAATTGAGCGCACTGTACCCGTGTTGTCTTCGGGGCGCCCGGTATACGTTGAGACCATCTCGCGGTCGGCCACGAGGGACCATGATTACTTCGTAAGTCGGCTTCATCGGCAGATCGTTGAGACCGCCGCGCGCACATTCGGACACCTTCTAGGCTTCGGACCTCTCAACCTTGACCATGAGCCATACGAACCTTTCGGCGAAATGCCGGCGCTTTCACTCTGTCAGGTACGCGTTAGGCAGGAGATGCAGGACGCGTTCTCTGATCGAGCAATGCAGCTTTTGCCGATGCTGCTCGCGTGGTTGGTCGCGATCGACAAGGCCGAGAATGCCGACCTTGCCCTATATGGCACGAACGCGTTCTATGATGTTTGGGAGAAGGTTTGCGCGCAAGCGCTAGGAAATGAGCGCGACCAATGGCAGGGGTACATACCCCGTCCGACGTGGTGTTCCACAGAAGGGCACGAGCAAGCGGCCGATACCTTCCAGCCGGATATAGTTACTCGTATCAAGGACGGTGCGGTTGAGCATCTGGTTATAGCCGACGCCAAATACTATCGGTTGTCCATGCCGCCGTATCTTCAAGGCCAGCCAGGCGTGAACGATGTCGCCAAGCAACTCTGGTATGAGCGATGCCTTGTCGGTGCCGCGCGCGACCGTGGCCTTTCTCGGATATACAACTTCTTCGTTGTTCCAGGCCCCGAGCGCGAGGAGGGCTTCTGGTGGGACGGCCAAGTTGATCTTCCCGGGCTACCCGAGACGACGGTGAAGGTGATGCGGCTGTCCGCCTTGCAGGCACTCGTTCGCTATGGCGATGGAGTTCCCCACGACGCAGGCCACATCAGGGCTGTCGTGATGGCGGCATAGTATGGTGCGCGACAGAAGGTTTGCCTTGAACAAAAAGAGAACATGTGCCACTCACTGCGTAGCGTTTGCGGATGAGAGCGGCGAAAACAGGAAAAGATGATGGACGGATCGACGCCCGCACAGTGGATATCTCGGCATGACCAAGACGGGTGGCTCGGCGCGATCGACCGGGCAATCTTGGCGGCGGAGGCGGCGGAACTTGAACTGTCTCGCCATGGCGGCAATGATCCGTCGCAGCAGCGCAAGGCAAGTGGATCCTACTACACGCCTTCCGACGTGGCAGGCCACTTCTGGGACCTGTTCTTCCGACTCCACCGTATCCGAGACCTGCGTTCGCTTCTTGCTTTCGTGGCTACCTCGGACCTTGTGGAGCCATCGGCTGGCTCCGGGATGTTTGTGTTCAGCTTTCTTCGGAAAGCGGCGCAGCTAGGGGCTACCCCAGAGAGCCTCGCTGGCGTGCGCTTTCACGTCGTGGACATCAACCTGGCAGCGTTGCGGTTCTTCTCTGAGCGATTGCGCGAGGTTGAGGATGCGGCAGGTGTACGCTTTGACGGTATCCGCCTGGTTCAAAGCGATTTTCTCGCGTGGGCGAAGACGGGCACCACCACAAATGTCGTTTTCGCGGGGAACCCACCGTTCGTCACCAACCCGCGCGGTTCCCGCTGGAAAAATCTGTATGCAGACTTCTTGGAGGCGATGCTGACGTACGAGGATTTGAAGGGTGTGAGTTTGATCCTCCCTCTCTCGATATGCTTCAGTCGCGACTATTCCGACCTGCGAGTCCTAATCCGGTCGGCCGGGATGGGCATCAGCGCATCCAGCTACGACAACATCCCCGACTGCCTCTTCAAAGCCGGTAAGCCAGACAGCACCAATACGAACCGGGCGAATAGTCAACG
Source organism: Lacimonas salitolerans (assembly GCF_042677865.1). Lineage (NCBI taxonomy): Bacteria > Pseudomonadati > Pseudomonadota > Alphaproteobacteria > Rhodobacterales > Paracoccaceae > Lacimonas > Lacimonas salitolerans. The sequence continues at coordinate 9,047 of NZ_JBHUDD010000035.1, forward strand.
TTGCACAATACTAAATCTTGGAGGCCCTGATCCGTCGGTCCGGGAGGCGTCCCCCCTGCAAAGATGGCCTGCAGCAGAACGTGCCTCGATACTATCTAGCACACCCGTATTCCGCGCTTTCAGCGACCGTGATGCCAGCGGACAAATACCTAGGCCCGCGTCGGAGACGCTAGTCGACTATATGCGCGGAACGGCTGGTGCGCGCCCACTTCGTACGTTTTTGTCCAACGCAGGACGCGTGGCATTTGCGGTTGGGGGCGTCGCGCGCAACTACATCGGCATTAGGGACCATAACGTCGCTACGCCCGGCAGCATCCCAATCAAGGTTGCATCCGGCGATGCAAGTGCACTGGTCCTGCAGGTTCTTTCCTCCAAGCTCTTCTTTGACTACTGGCAAACCTACGGAGATGGGTTTCATGTAACCGTTAATCTTATTGAACGGTTTCCCGTGACGTCTGCGTTGGAAGAAGATTGCATGCGCAACCGAGACAGGACCCGCAAAGTTTGGGCCGATCGTGCCGCCTACGCGAAAGAGAAGCTAAACTCGGGTCGGGTCGTTCGCTCCTACGATTTCCGTGCAGCGTTCGAAGAGGCGTAAGCAAGTTGTACTCAGGAGAGGCTGGTCATTTCGTTGGCATGGTCAAGAAGCCTCCATCGACGTCCTGGTATAGGGGCCAACCTCGCCGGTTGGCCTCGTGGTCGAACCCTTAATCCGATTTCAGTTCCATTTGGTGAACGCCCCTGAAATCGACGTGTTCAGCGGGACGCCTCGTAAAACGCTGTTTTATCAAGTGCTTGCCAAAAATTCACCGAAATGGCGCAGGCAACAGGTCCGGAGAATATCGCCCCTGAGAGACCGCTTTCGGGCCTGCTGGCGCAGAGGCCAGTGCTCAGCCGCACCCGCATAACCCTCGAAAACAACGGAAAAATCCGGCCGGAGCCGGATGGGAAGAACGCTTTCGCGAGGGCAAGTGGCGGAGGGGATGGGCCTGATATCCAACCTTCTCCGCCTTTGCGCCAACAACCACGAGCTTGGTGAAAGTTTGTAACCTGCTGACTTAAATATCATTTTCTGAAACGCCTTCGTTTCTCTGCGACCGAGTGTGTCGAGCGAAAGGAGACGAAGATGCGAGAAATCCGCCTAAATCAGACCGAGCTGGCAGCTCGGTGGAAGATAAGTCCGAGAACTCTTGAGCGATGGCGTTGGGTGGGGGAATGCCCCCATTACCTGAAAATCGGCGGGCGAGTGATTTACAGGATGGAAGACGTGGAGGCGTACGAACGCGAAATTCTGCGAGCAGCTGGGGAGGAGAGCACCCGCAGTTAGCCAGAACACACCACACCATCCGCCTCGCCGGGGGGGATTACCGGAGCAGAAGGTACAGCTGCCGCAAGCATTTGCATTGCCAGATGATGATCCCCCGGCTAGCCTGATGTAGACCCAGAAAATGGGCGCGCATAGTTACGATGCGCATCAGGGGGCTGGGAGGCCGCGGTGGACAACGAGAGGTCTGAACTTCGCTGGGGAGTCGAGCAGCGTCTCGAGTTCATCGAGTTCCGCCTGTTCTGGGAGGGACATGTGAACCGCAGCGACCTGATGGACCAGTTCGGGGTCTCGGTGAACCAGGCGTCCACTGACCTGAACCGTTACATCGGCTTCGCACCCGACAACATGGTCTACGACAAGAGCGCGCGGACCTACGTCCGTGGCCCCGAGTTCAAGCCCCGTTTTCTCGAACCCGACGCAAGCCGCTACCTCGCCCAGCTTCGGTCGGTGGCGGACGGGATCCTCGACCGCGAGGACTCCTGGATCGCCGATCTCCCACCCTACGCCTCAGCCCCGACCCCGGTGCGCGGCGTCAATCCGGTGACGCTCCGCTCCGTGGTCGGCGCCATACGCCGGTCCGAGGCGATCGAGGTGAAGTACCAGTCCCTGTCCAGTCCGGAGCCGCGCTGGCGCTGGATCGCTCCGCACGCCATCGGGTTCGACGGGTTCCGCTGGCACACACGGGCGTTCTGCCTGACCGACGAAGCCTTCAAGGACTTCCTGCTCTCGCGAATGCTCGAGATTCGAGAGTGTCGGGAAAGCGATGTGTCCGCGATGGACGACCGCGACTGGAATACTGAAGCCACTCTGGAAATCGGGCCCCACCCCGCCCTTTCCGAAACCCAGGCCAAGGTCATCGCGCTCGACTACGGGATGCGTGGCGGCAAGGCGAAGATCAAGGTCCGACGTGCCCTGGTGTACTACGCGCTGAGACGTCTCGGCCTCGACACTGATCCCGCCGCGAGGAAGCCACAAGACCAGCAGATCATACTTCTCAACAGGGAGGTCATTCATGAAGATCATGGATAGACTGTCCCGCATCTTCGGCAGTCGCGACCAGGCGACGAGCGAACCGGAAAGCCATGTTCTTGGCCCTTTCGAGATCCGGCTGATCGCCGAAGGGAAGCTCGAGCGGCTCGCCGATTTTGCGGCATCCTCCCGCCTCCACGCGGCCGACCCTAAGGGAGATACGCCGCTCCACCTTGCCGCGCGCATGGGCAATCTGGCCGTCTGCGATCTCTTCATTCGGTCGGGTGCCGACCCCAGTGCACTGAACCACGACCGACAGACACCTGCGGATGTGGCATTTGCCGAAGGTCACGGTCTCGCTGCGCAGCTTCTGTCTTCGCTTGTTGCGGGGTCTCCGGAGACGGAAACGGAGACGGTCGGCGAGCGCGAGGTTTCACTTGTGGTCGAGGATGTCGTCACCGGGCCCGATGGAGTTCCGGAGCATCGTGTCGCCGTTTCTCAGGAGACGGAGCCAACCGATAGGACCGACAACCTTGATGACCTGCTGACTTTCGAAGCTGAGGCAGAACCAGAGGAATTCTTCGATCAGTACGCGGGCGATACGGCATCGGGGACATTCGTTGCGCTCGTCAGTTCGTCACCCGTGGTTTCGGATGACGAGGACGGGGATTGGGATCTCGACCTTTCACAAGCACCAATTTCCGGAGAGGGCATCGGCTCCAGTGCCGCTGCGGCCGCCGATCACGGTGCAGAGAGTGACTTCCTGCAGGTCCGCAACCGCGGCCGACAATCGATCAAACGAGCGGTCGTCCAGACCGGCACGCGGATGTCGATCGACCGAGATCTCTGCTTCACCTGGGCAGAGGAGATTCTGGCAAAGGGTCGGTGCTCCCTCGACGATATCGACCGCCTGGTCGCCCATTGCGAAGGGAATGGTGATCTCGAGGAACTGCGCATCAATCTCCAGCGCAACCTGGAAGCAGCTGGCTTCGATCTCGCTCAAGCGACGGGGCATGATGCCGACCCCTGGGACGCCGTCTCGGACACGTCGTCCGATGACCTTGCTGACGCGATAGAGGCAGCCCTTACGCGTCGGACGCGGCTTCCCGGCACACAGCGCTTCGTCATGGACAAATCAGAAGAGCTGCAGTTGCTGGAGCCAATGATGCGGGCCAAGCAGGAACTCCAGCTGGGCATCCTAGCCTCCGAGACCGCCGTCGAAACGATCCTCGACGTCATGGACCGCATCCGCGACGGTTCGCGAGACCCCGGCTCAGTCTCCCTGAGAACCATTATTCCCTCGCGACCGGGCCATGCGGAGACGTCCGAAGTAATGGCCGCCGCGGACGCCCTGAGGTCGTGGCACACTACTGGCCGGGTAATGGACGGCAAACGACGAAGAGAGGCACTTGCTGCGCTCGAGGCATTGGAACTCTCTCTCGCATTCCACAAGGAGTTGGTCCGCAGACTGGAGCAGTTCCCAGCGTGCCAAGCCGAAGCCAGTCAGCTGGAAGCCGAAATTCTGATCTCCGAATCCGCTACCGAACACCTTATCCGCGAGCACCTGCCTTACGTGCGGCGGTTTGCCTCGCGGAATGTGGAGGAAGGCGAGGATCCAGAGGACGTCTTCCAAGTGGCGTTCATGGGTCTGCAGCGTTCCACAAGGCGATTTGATCCCGAACGTGGTTATCGCTTCCTCATCTACGCCACTTACTGGATGCGACAGGCCATCATGCGATGGCGCGCTGATGAAGGCGCGGCGATCCGCATCCCCGTGCATCGGAACGAGAAGGTCACCAAGCTTGATCGCGCCCTCGACAGGCTGGACGTTCGGGTCGGCGGTGCCGTTTCCGACCTCGATCTCGCCGAAGAGCTGGAATGGGCAATCGACGAGGTCAGACAGTTCCGCGGCATCCCGCGTGAAGCCGAATATCCCGCAAGCCTCGACGACTGGGACAACCTGCTGCCCGAACCTCCAGAAGTGGATGTCTTCGACCAGGCAGAAACCGAAAGGATCGTGACAGACGCACTGGCTGATCTGCCAGAACGTCAGGCTGACGTGATCCGGATGCGCTTTGGTATCGGGCGCGATTCCGACATGACCCTCGAGGAAATCGGTCAGATCTACGGCGTGACGCGCGAGCGCATTCGCCAAATAGAAGCGAAAGGCCTCGATCGTCTTTCCCATCCGGGTCGCAAGCGTCGGCTCCAGGAATTGCTGGGGATGTGACGGGATGGGTGTAAGAAATGCTCCTCCTCATGCCGGGTCGATGCTCGAGTCCCTTCGTGGACTCGGCTACGCGCCTCCCACCGCACTTGCCGATCTGGTCGACAATTCAATCGCCGCAAATGCGCGCGACGTCGCCGTTCATCTTGAGTGGGCCGGTCCAGAGAGCTGGGTAAGAATCGTCGATGAAGGTGAAGGCATGGACGACGCGGCTCTGGAGGCCGGCATGCGCCTTGGCGCTCGCGATCCGAGGGCTGAACGCGCCGCCACTGACCTTGGGCGCTTCGGGCTGGGCCTGAAGACGGCCAGCTTCTCTCAGGCTCGTCGCCTGACCGTCGCCAGTCGGAAGGAAGGTGGACCGGTCGTCTGCTTGCGCTGGGACCTCGATCTTATCGGTCAGGAACCCGGGGCCGATTGGCCGCTCTTCGAGGGGCCGGCGCCGGGATCAGAGCATCTGCTCGCGCCGCTGAACGAGATGGCCCACGGCACCGTCGTGCTCTGGGAGAAACTGGACCGCATCGTGACCGATGGCTTCACGGGCACCGACATGATCGAGCTCGCCGATCGCGTGGAAGCGCATCTTGCAATGACCTTTCACCGGCTCCTCGATGGCCAACTGCCCATGCTGCGCCTGACTCTTAATGGCAGAGGATTGAAGCCTTGGGATCCGTACCTCATCGGTCATCCCGGCAAGGCGCTCGAAAGCCCCGAGTATCGGATCCTCCACACCACCGGTGTGACCGTGCAATGCCACGTCCTTCCGCATCGCGACATGCTCAAGCCTGCCGAACAGGAAGCGGCGGCGGGGCCCGGAGGATGGACGCAACAGGAGGGCTTCTACGTCTACCGCAACAAGCGTCTCCTTCTCGCTGGGGGTTGGCTTGGCCTCGGCGATGGCGGCAAGCCATGGCCGCGCGATGAAGCTCACAGGCTCGCTCGTATCCGGCTCGACATACCGAACAGCGCGGATGCCGATTGGAAGATCAATGTCCTGAAATCGACGGCCAGCCCCCCGGTGCGCCTGCGATCCCAGCTTCATCGTCTCGCAACAGAAACACGCGACACGGCGCGGCGGGTCTTCGCCCACCGGGGACACGTGACCCCAGCCTCAGGCACGCGCCCGAACGCAGTCGCCGAAGCCTGGCAAGTGCGGCGTTCGGCACAAGGAACGTCTTACCGGATCGCTCGTGACCATGATCTTGTCGCCTCGATCCTCGATCGCGCCGGGCCACTCAAGCCCGACATCCTCGCTCTTCTGAGGCTGATCGAGGAGACAGTGCCCGTGCAGCGTATCTGGCTGGATACGGCGGAAGACAAGGAGACGCCGAGAACTGGTTTCGCCGGAGCGGCTGACAACGAGGTGATGGAGACCCTGTCCTCGATGTTTGAAGCACTGGTGAAGTTCCGCGGGCTCAGCCCGACCGAGGCGCGCGAGCGGCTCGGTCGCACGCCCCCATTCGACCGGCACCTCGACTTGGTTGCAGCCCTTGAAGCGAAAGACACGCAATGACGATTTCAAACCAGAAGGCCTTCGATTCAATCCTTTCCATGGCCCAGAACATGCTCCGCCTTGCTGCGGAACGCGCTCAGAGCCCTGTAACTCCGGAAATGATCGAGAAGGAGCTGACCAAGCTGTCGATCATGATGGAGGACGATTTCGCCCTTGTTGATCGGGACGCGCTCGTTGACGAACTGATCCGCCGGTCAAGCCGCACGGTGGGCGAGAACGCCACCCTGTCGAGCGGTGAGGACCATGTTGCCTGGCTTGATGCAGAAAGAAAGAAGGGCTGGACCTATTGGCAGCGCTACTCGGAGTACATGGAAGCGCGCATCCCCTGGACAGCCCTCGACGCGCTCGACGTCGCCACTGACGAAGTCCTCTCACAGCTCGAGGACCCGACCCGGGAAGGTGCCTGGGATCGTCGCGGACTGGTCGTTGGCCACGTTCAGTCGGGGAAGACAGGCAATTATACCGGACTGATCTGCAAGGCCGCCGACGCTGGATACAAGATCATCATCGTGCTCGCCGGCCTGCACAACAACCTCAGAGCACAGACCCAGATCCGCCTGGACGAGGGGTTTCTCGGTTTTGCCACCATCGCGGATGCTGACGAGCTCCCAGCAGTTGGGGTCGGACTGATCGACAAGGACATGTCGGTCCGTCCCAATGCTGCAACGAATCGGAGCGACAAGGGCGACTTCAACACGGCCGTTGCCGCGAAGATGAACATCAGCCCGGAACAGCGACCGTGGTTGTTCGTCGTCAAGAAGAACAAGACGGTGCTGGAGCGCCTGCTGCACTGGATCCGCAACCGTGTGGCCAATCACGTCGACCCCGAAACAGGTCGCAAACTCGTCACCAACCTGCCTCTCATGGTGATAGACGACGAGTCCGATCACGGATCTGTCGACACCGGTGAAGATGTCGTGGACGAGTTCGGCAACCCGGATCTCGAACACGAGCCCAAGACGATCAACAGGTTGATCCGGTCGATCCTCCACCATTTCTCGCGGAAGGCTTATGTCGGCTACACGGCGACGCCTTTCGCGAACATCTTCATTCATGACCGCGGCGAGACGCAGGAACACGGACCGGATCTCTTCCCGGCAGCCTTCATCACCAGCCTTGCGGCGCCATCGAACTACGTCGGACCAGGTCGCGTCTTCGGATCGGCTTCCAGCACGCCCGAAGACCTGCCCCTGGTGCGCCCGCTGTCGGACGAAGAGTTCCAGCCGTGGATGCCGCCACGACACAAGAACGGCTACCGGCCGCGATGGCAGGGAGAGGATCGTGTGCCGGACTCGCTCGCAGAAGCGATCCGCTCCTTCGTCTATGCCTGTGCTGTGAATCGGCATGCAAAAGTGACCCACTTGGGTGGGTTATGATCATCTAAAACTGACCCACCTGCATTGTTAACATCCGT
>NZ_JBHUDD010000036.1:0-73392 GCF_042677865.1 Lacimonas salitolerans
GCTACGCCCTCCCTACGAGACCCCACCCCCGCGTTCTCATCCTGATTGACGCTGGATTCTCAGCCTGTTTGTCGCGCGGCAGTTGCTGCCCATGGTCGGCGTGGCCATCGCCACGATCGGGCTGGGCTTTGTGGTGGCCGCCTTCCTGATGCGGATCGCCAAGGTCGATGTGATCACCGCCTCGCTGGCGTCGATCCCCATGGGCCCGGTCGAAAGCGCGATCCTGGCGGAAAGGCACGATGTGCCGCCCGGTCCGGTAATCTTTGCGCAAACGCTGCGCATCATGCTGCTGGTCGTGCTGATCCCACCGATCATCGTCGCCCTGGATGGCACCATTACCGATCCGGTCGCGGTGCTGCGGGATATGGAATGGACCCTGCCCGGCGCAGCCCTGCTGTGCCTGAGCGGGGTCGTCGGCGCGCTGGTGGCCCGCGCGGTGCGGCTGGCCAATCCGTTCTTCGTTGGATCACTGGCCGGTGCCGCCCTTGCCGCCGCCTTCAGCCTGCCGATCAGCGCCTATCCCTATGCGGTGCTGGTGCTGGCGCAGGTGTTTCTGGGCGTCTGGCTGGGGGCGGTGTTCAACCGCGATCTGCTGCGCCGTGCCGGAGGGTTCATCCCCGGCGCGATCCTCGCCTCGATCCTGCTGATCCTGCTGTGCGTCGTCATGGCACTGGTGATGGCATGGATCACCGGCCAGTCATGGCAGGTCATGCTGTTGTCCACCGCCCCCGGCAGCGTCACCGAAATGGCCCTGACCGCCAAGATTCTGGATGACGGGCTGGCGATCGTCACCGCCTTTCACGTGATCCGGATCTTCATCATCCTGCCCTTTGCGGGCACGATCATCGGCCTGACCGCCCGGCTTGCCAAACGCTGGAACCTGCACCCGCGCTGACGACCGGCGCGGACCGGGCAGGCCTCAGGTGGCCTGCACCGGCACCGGCCTTGCGCGGACGGAGCCATGCGCCATGGCGCGGCCCGAGACGTCAAAGAACTGCACCGCATCGGCATCGGCCTCGATCGTCAGGGTCTGCCCGACCTTCAGAAGGCTGCCGTGCCCGTCGCGCATCACCAGACGATCCGCGCCGATGCGCATGTGGATCAGGGTTTCGGCCCCCAGCGCCTCCACCAGCATCACCTCGGCCTCGACGCCCTGACGCCCGATGCGCATCATCTCGGGCCGCACACCGACGGCATCGGCGCTCGCAGGTGCGCCACCCGCCAGCGAAGCCATGGCCTGCCCCGCCGGTGTGGCGATGTCGAACACGTTCATCGGCGGCGCGCCGATGAACTCGGCCACAAAGCGGCTGGCCGGGTTTTCATACAGGTCCATCGGCGTGCCGATCTGCTCGATCTTGCCTTCGGACATGATCACGATCCGGTCGGCCAGGCTCATCGCCTCGACCTGGTCATGAGTCACGAAGACGAATGTCGCGCCCAGACGCCGGTGCAGATCCTTCAGCTCGGCGCGCAGCTGCGTGCGCAGCTTGGCATCCAGATTCGACAGCGGCTCGTCGAACAGGAACACCGCAGGTTCGCGCACGATCGCGCGGCCCATGGCGACGCGCTGGCGCTGACCGCCAGACAAGGCCCTTGGCTTGCGGTCAAGATACTGCCCGATCTGCAGCGTGGCCGCCGCCGACGCGATGCGACGGTCGATTTCCGCCCGGGGCGTGCCCTGGTTCTTCAGCCCGTATTCCATGTTCTTGCGCACCGACATATGCGGATAGAGCGCGTAGTTCTGGAACACCATGGCGATGTCGCGCTCGGCCGGCTCCAGCTTGTTCACCACGCGGCCCGCGATCTCGACCTCGCCCTCGGAAATGGTTTCCAGCCCCGCGATCATCCGCAGGATCGTGGATTTGCCACAGCCCGACGGGCCGACCAGCACGATGAACTCGCCATCCGCGATGTCCACCGACGCCCCCGCCACGGCACTGACGCCGCCCGCATAGGTTTTGCCCACATTCTTCAGTTTCAACTCGGCCATGATTATTTCTCGCTGTCCACAAGGCCCTTCACAAAGAGCCGTTGCATGAAGATGACGACCAGAACCGGCGGCAGCATCGCCAGTACCGTGACCGACATGATGTAGTTCCAGTTCGGTTCGCTGTCGACGACGTCGGCCATGCGCTTGATGCCTGCGACGATGGTCTGATAGCTGTCATCGGTGGTGACAAGGATCGGCCAGAGATACTGGTTCCAGCCATAGATGAAAAGGATCACGAACAGCGCCGCGATATTGGTCTGCGACATCGGCAGCAGGATGTCCTTGAAGAACTTCATCGGCCCTGCCCCGTCGATCCGGGCGGCCTCCGTCAACTCGTCGGGGATGGTCAGGAACACCTGACGGAACAGAAAGGTCGCGGTGGCCGAGGCCATCAGCGGCACGGTCAGACCGGTGTACGAGTTCAGCAGGTTCAGGTTCGAGATCACCTCGAACGTGGGCACGATGCGCACCTCGACCGGCAGCATCAGCGTGATGAAGATCATCCAGAAGGCCAGCACCCGGAACGGAAACTTGAAATACACGATGGCAAAGGCCGACAGGATCGAGATCGCGATCTTGCCGAAGGCAATCGCCAGCGCCATGATCATCGAGTTCGTCAGCATCACCCCGATGGGCACCGACATCTGCGAGGACACGCCGCCCTGAAACACCCCCGTGTAGCTTCCGGCGATGTTCGCGCCGGGCAACAGCGGGATGGTGCCGCTGACAAAGGCCGATGGCTCGTGCGTCGAGGCGATGATCGCCACGTAAACCGGAAAGGCCACGATCAGCACGCCCAGGATCAGGACGGCATGGGCCAGATAGTCTAGCCAGCGTTGATTTTCGACCATGATCCTGCCTCCTCAGTAGTTCACACGACGTTCCACAAAGCGGAACTGGATGACAGTCAGGGCGATGACAAGCACCATCAGGATCACCGACTGCGCCGCCGAAGACCCGAAATTCAGCCCGACAAACCCGTCCTTGTACACCTTGTAGACAAGGATGTTGGTGGCCTGCGCCGGTCCGCCCTCGGTGGTGGCGTCGATCACGGCAAATGTCTCGAACAGGGTGTAGACGATGTTGACGACCAGCAGGAAGAAGGTCGTGGGCGACAGCAGAGGCAGCGTGATGCTCCAGAACCGCTTGAACGGTCCGGCACCGTCGATGGCCGCGGCCTCGCGCAGGCTGTTGGGAATGGATTGCAGCCCCGCGACAAAGAACAGGAAATTGTAGCTGATCTGCTTCCACGCGGCGGCGATCACCACAAGCACCATCGCGTCATTGCGCGACAGCGAATGGTTCCAGTCATAGCCGAACAGGTTTTCAAGGATATAGGGCATGATGCCGATGGTGGGGTTGAAGATGAACCACCACAGGATACCGGCCACGGCGGGGGCCACCGCATAGGGCCAGACCAGCAGCGTGGTATATCCGCGACTGCTGCGGATCATCCGGTCGACCGCCAGCGCAAGGACAAGCGAGGTCACAAGCGCCAGTATCACGGTCGAGATCGAAAAGACGACCGTCACCTTCATCGCGTTGACGTATTCGGGATTGTCGAACAGCCGGGTGTAGTTGCGCATCCCGACAAAGGTCGAGGACATGCCAAAGGCATCTTCGCGCAGGAAGGACTGCCGCACCGCCTGTGCCGCAGGCCAGAGAAAGAAGATGCCCGTGATGATCAGCTGCGGCGCAAGCAGCAGGTAAGGCAGGCCCTTGCCGCCGAATATCGTGCGTTTCGTCTGCATCGGTCCCCCGCGATGAAAAAGCCCGCGCCGCGACATGCGCGGCGCNGAAGTCGCGGATCAGCGCGTTGCCACGCTCGACCACGGCGTCAAGTGCGCCCTGTGCGTCCACATCACCGGCCAGAAGGCGCTGGAACTCTTCGTCGATCACGGTGCGGATCTGGACGTAGTTGCCAAAGCGCAGCCCGCGCGAGTTCTCGGTCGGCTCGTTCAGCGTCATCTGCTGGATCGACACCTCGGCACCGGGAGTGGCCTCGTAATAGCCCTGCTCCTTGCCCAGGTCATAGGCTGCCTGTGTGATCGGCAGATAGCCGGTCTGCTGGTGCCATGCGGCCTGAACCTCGGCCGAGGACAGGTAGTTGAAGAACGCGGCAACACCTTCCAGCTCCTCGTCCGAGGCACCCGACAGAACCCACAGGGTCGCGCCGCCGATGATCGAGTTCTGCGGTGCACCCTCGACATCGTCATAGTAGGGCAGCATGCCAAAGCCGACTTCGAAATCGGTGTTTGCCAGCACACCCGCACGCGACGCGGACGAGTTCATGTACATCGCACATTCCTGCGCGTAGAACGCCGGCGGGGCATCTGCACCACCACCCGGGCCGCCATAGCGGAACACGCCGTCCTGCTGCCAGCTTGCCAGGTTGTCCCAGTGACGCACCTGAACCGCGCCATTCACGGTCAGCTCGGTCTCCAGCCCGCCAAAGCCGTTCTGCAGCGTGCCGATCGGCTGGTTGTGCCAGGCCGAGAAGTTTTCCAGCTGCGCCCAGCTGACCCAGCCGGTGGTGAAGCCACATTCAGCCGCGCCCGATTCCATGATCTGACGCGAGAACGCCTCGACATCGGCCCAGGTTTCGGGGGCGACTTCGGGGTCCAGACCGGCTTCTTCAAAGACGGCCTTGTTGTAGTACATGATCGGCGTCGACGAGTTGAAGGGCATCGACAGCATGTTGCCCTCGGGATCGGCGTAATAGCCGACAACGGCGGGCAGGAAGGCATCGGGATCGAAATCCGCGCCGGTCTGTTCCATCAGCTGGTAGACGGGCACGATGGCGCCTTCGGCGGCCATCATGGTGCCGGTGCCGACCTCGAACACCTGCACGATGTTGGGCTGCTCGCCCGCGCGGAACGCGGCGATCGCGCCGGTCATCGTTTCGGTATAGCTGCCACGATAGGACGGCAGAACTTCGTAATCGGACTGCGAAGCGTTGAAATCGGCGACGATCCCTTCAAGGATCTGGCCCAGCTCACCGCCCATGGCGTGCCACCAGTCGATCTGGGTCTGGGCATTGGCATGCGCGCTCAGCGCAAGGACGCTGACGGCACTTGCCGCCGCAATCTGGCGAATCTTCATGTGTTTCTCCTCCGGCCGGAAGCCCGGCGCTTGGTTCGGTCAGGAAACGATGGGCAGCCCTCACGGCTACCCCTCAGACCGCCGTCTATCCGTCTTTTGTGACACATATGTTACAACAGCCCGCCTGCGCGACATGACCCAAGGGAAAATCAACCAAAAGGTCAGAATTTCAGCAGGGGGCAGACCCGCGCGATGCGCATCTTGGGCGTGGCAGATCAATCCATTGGAATTTCAAGGTAAAAACAGACAGCCACCACAAACCCCGCTGGCGCGCAAGCACCGCGCCCGCAACCCGGCCACACTCCGGCAATCACGTCCGACCGGCCTGCGCGACCTCCAGCGCGGCGCAGGTAGCATGCATCAGCGAGGGCAGATCGCCGGTCGGCGGCGGGGCCGCATCGCCTTGCATCAGCGCGGCTTCAAGGTCGGACAGACGTGCGTGCAACCGTTTCGCGCCCGCAATCGCCGCAGCCCCTGCAAGCGCATGGGCATGGCGACGCAACAGCTCCGGGGGCGCGGTGCCCTTCTGCAATATCCCCACCAACGCCTCGGCCTCCTTGCGAAAGCCCGCGACAAAGGCCGCGCGGGCCGGTCCGTCCAGCGTGCGCGCCAAGCCGTCCATCCCCGCCGGATCAAGCACCGGCAGCCCCTGCCCGTCCTCTACCGGGCGCATGGGCCCATCAACGGACTGGCCGCGCAACAAGGCGCGCAGCCCCGCCCAGGTCACCGGCTTGGTCACCACCTGGTCAAACCCCGCCGCCGCCGTGTCGGGATCATCGGCGGCATGGATATGCGCGGTCAGCGCCACGATTCGCGTGGTTGCATTGGGGGCACCGGTCTGCCGGATCGCGCGGGCCGCTTCGGCCCCGTCCATCACCGGCATCGAGATATCCATCAGGATCAGGTCATAGGCAGCGGCCTGGGCCGCCGCCACGCCCTGCGCACCATCTGCGGCCTCGTCCACGATATGGCCATCCTTTTCCAGCATCTCGCGCAGGATAAAGCGGTTCACCGGGTTGTCCTCGACCACCAGCACCCGGGCCGCACGGTCCGCCGCGCCATCCGGCCCCTTGTCAGGCCCTTGAAACGCCTCGCCTTGCGCCCCGCGCAACACGGGCAACGGCAGGCGCACCCAGAACACGCTGCCCGACCCGGGTTCGCTTTCGACGCCGATCTCGCCGCCCATGGCCTCGACCAGCCGCCGGGTGATCCCAAGGCCCAGCCCCGTGCCCTCGCGCACCATGCCGTCAGCCGGCTCCAGCCGCACGAAATCGTCAAAGATCCGGTCCTGCCCTTCGGGGGCGATTCCGATGCCGGTATCGGTGACCTGGATTTCCACCACCGGGACCACGCCCATGCCCCCGGCCGATATCTCCAGCGTCACGCTGCCGTCGGGCGTGTGTTTCAGCGCGTTGTCCAGCAGGTTGGTCAGGATCTGGCGCAGCCGCACAGGATCGCCCTGAACGCGCGCCCCCGCAGGCAGATGCACCATGTGATGCAACTGCACCCCCCGCGCCTTTGCCGCCGGGGCAAACCCGCGTATGACGCCCCGGCTCAGCGCCTCCAGATCCACCGCCTCCTGGCGCAGCACGACGTCGGACGATTCTATCTCGGTGAAATCCAGCACCTCGTTCACATGGCCCAGCAGGGTTTCGCCCGACCCTTCCAGTATATCCAGATAGTCGGACATCCGGCCCCGCCCCGCCCCGTCAGCCTCGGCGCGCAGCAGGTCGATCACCCCAAGGATGCCATTCAGCGGCGTGCGCATCTCGTGGCTCATGACCGCCATGAACCGCGCCTTGGCCCGCTCGCCCGCCAGCGCCCGGTCGCGGCTGTCCTTCAGATCGCGCTCGTTCGCCAGCCGGTGCGAGATATCGCGGAACACATACACCCGCACGACCCCCAGCAGCGTCTGCTCCTCGCCCAGCGATGCCTCCAGCGGCACGATGCGGCTGTCGCTGCACCGGCCCTTCACGCGGCTGCGCCGCTCGGCCGCGTCCAGCGTCGACACATCCGCCAGATCCTCGATCGGCTGGCCCAGAGCCGCGCTGCGCGACAGACCGAACAGCCCTTCCGCAGCGGCGTTGAACTCGGTGATACGGTTGGCACCATCGGTCACCACGATGGCATCCTGCGAGGTTGTGACGATGGTGGACAGCCGGGTTGTGGTCTGCCGCAACTCGTTCGCCTGCGCGCGCGACATGCGAAACTGCCGCCACACGATCAGCGTCAGCCCCGCCATGAACCCCATCAGCAGCACCGCCACCACGGCAAGGTTGCGCAGCGCCATGAACACATCGTTGCGCAGCGCCTCTTGCTGCATCGCCACCCCGTGCGTGACGCGCGAGGCAATGGCGTGCACGTCGGCGCGCAGATCCGGCAACAGGTCCATCATCCGGTCGGTCGCCGCCATCAGTTCGGCGTCGCTGCCGTCGATCACCGGCAGCAGTCCATCCATGCGCGTTCCCAACGCCTCCACGACCGCAGTCGATTCGGCCGCCCGCACCTGCGCGCGATACAAGGGCGCGTCGCGCAGGATTTCCAGCCGGCTGTACAGCACGTCAAAGGCAAAGCGGATGTCATCCGGGGTCGATTGCCCGGCCCGCGCACTCAGCACCACGCGCTGAAGCTCAAGGATCTCGACCTCGGTCTGGGAGACGATCCACGTGATGTTGTCATCGCCGCTGGTGGCCAGGGCGCGCAGCTCGGGCACGACGCGCATGGTCAGGTTCACCGACAGCAGCAGCGACAGGCCGATGCCCAGCACAAGGGCCGAGACCGGCAGCCAATCAAGGCGCCACCGCCACAGCCGTGCACGCAAATTCGCCATCTCGGCCCCCAATTCCCTGCCGTCAGGTTACGGCGCGATCTCGATCCGGTCCAGTTGCCAAATGCTTTGCGCATAGATCGATTCGGTGCGAAAGGCCGGGTTGCCGTCATACGGGTACACCAGCCAAAGCGGCCCCTTGTCGCGCACCGACATCGCCGCACCGTTGCGCTGTGTCGCGATCAGCGCCCCGTCGCTGCGCACGTCGCGCGCCGCGATCTCGATCACATAGGCGTTCCTGGCGTGCAGGGTCAGGGTGCCATCCTCTATTCCCAGACAGCGCATCATCGTCTTCAGCCGCACGCCCCGGAACACCTGCTCGCCGTCGGTCCACAGTGTCCGGGTGCGGAACCCTTCCTGCGGCAGGGCGTCCAGCGCGGCGCGATCCATCGCGATGTGGTGGCCCTGCCCGTCCTGACCGCCCCGTACCGATATTTCCAGCAACACAGGCCCCTTCGGTTCTGGCAGGTCACAGGCCACGTCCGGTGGTACCTCCCGTTTCGACGCATCGGGCAGACTCACCCAGATCACCGCCGCCGCCAAAATCACCGTCATCACAAGGATGCCTGCCATCCGCATTCGTATGTTCGCGCCTCCCATGCGCGTTTTTTCTACTCAACTTATCAAGAGACAAGTTTGACGGATTCAGATACCTATGCAGAGGAATAGGGTTAACGTAGAGGAAGCCGGACCGGGTCATGGCAAGAGTGCTGATAGCAGATGACCACGGCCTCGTGCGCGCGGCCCTCGCCTCTTACCTGGTCGAGATCACGGGCAACCGCATCATCGAGGCGGCGACATTGCCCGAGGCACTCGGCATCATCGCGCGCGATGGACCCTTCGATCTGGTCCTGCTCGACTACACCATGCCGGGGATGAGCATGCCCTCGGGGCTGACGCAGGCGATCAAGGCCAACGCCCCGAATCCGGTGGCGATCCTGTCCGGCACCGCCCCGCCCGACATCGCCCGCCGCGCGCTGACAGCAGGCGCGCGGGGCTTCGTGCCGAAATCCATCGACCCCGAGGAGATGATCGCGGCGGTGCGCCAGATGATCGCCGGCGAAATCTATCGCCCGCAGGAATTTCTGGACAGCGAGCAGCCCCGACCTGCCCCGGTGCACATCACCCCGCGCGAGATGGACGTGCTGCGCGGCGTGATGGCGGGCAAGTCGAACAAGGAAATCGCCCGCGACCTCGAGATTCAGGAAGTCACGATCAAGCTGCATGTCAAGACCATCTGCCGCAAGCTGCAGGCGCGCAACCGCACCCACGCCGCCATGCTGGCGCGCGACCTCGATCTTTCCTAAAGCCGCGCCGCCAGCGCCGCCGCGCCGCGCAGCGTTATCAGCGGATCAGTGACCAGCGTGACCGGCACACCCGCCAGCAGGTCGGTATAGGCGCGCTGGCCCACCATATCGCCATGCAGCGCGCGCCAGTCCAGCCGCTCGGCCAGCGCACTCGACACACCTCCGGTCAGGTACACGCCCCCCGTCGCCATATGCGTCAGAACCATGTCGCGCAGATAACCCGCCAGCGCCTGCGCCAGCACTTCGCGCACCTCGGCACGGTCCAGCGCCTCGGCCCCGGTCGCCTGCACATCGCACAGCACGCGCGCCAGCCACGGCAGCGCACGCCCCGAGATCACGTCCTCGGCCACCACCTCGCCACCCTTCGCCTGTGCCAGCGCGCGCAACCCGTCGCTGACCTGCGGCAGGGTCACGTTGCCCGCCTCGGCCACCGGCACGAAAGTGCCACCGGGCAGATCATGCACCGCACAGGCGTTCAGCCCGGTGCCGATATTGACCACCAGCCGTACGCCCGCTGCCTGCACCGGCCCGGCCAAGGGGCGCAGGCCATCCTGCGGCACATGGGCCAGCCCATGCCCCTGCCCCACCATGTCATTGAACAGCCGCACCGGCACATCACCCAGGACGCCACGGATCTGGCCCGGGTCCAGCACCAGCCCCCGGTTGGTCAGCGGCAGCACCTCGCCACGCAGCGCCCCGGCCCCGGCGATGGATACCGCGCGCACATGCACCCCCGGCACCGTTGCCAAAAACGCGCGCAGAACCGCGCCGAAATCATCGCCACCTTCCGGGGCCAGCCACAGGGTGCCGGGCACGATCACGCCCTTGTCGGCCAGCGCCAGCCGCGACGCAGTGCCGCCGATATCGCCGATCAGATCCATGCCAGACCCGCATTACCAACGCGCACCAAAGCAAGACGGCCCAAGGCACAGCCCGGGCCGCAAGCGCAGGTCAGCACCGGATCACCCCCGGCGACGGCGGCCACCACCACGGCCACCCCGGCCACCGGCATCGCCCGGCGCCTTGTTGAACCTGATCCACTCGCCCCCCGAAGGGTCGTTGTTGGTCAGGAAATTGGCGGCGCGGATCGCCTCCATCTCCTTGCCCGGGCGCGGCTTCATGCTGCCCAGACCGAACAGGGTCACGAATGTCTCGTCATCCATCCCCTCGGGCAGCGCGATGCCCGCCGCCTCGACCTCGGCGCGCTTGGCGGCAATCGCCGCCTGCGTCACCGGCAGGGCCACCGGGTTCATGATCGCACTGGTCATCCCAGCCGTCATCGCCATCGGCAGAAAGGCATTGTTGATCCCGTGCCGGTTGGGCAGACCGAAACTGATGTTGGACGCGCCGCAGGTGGTGTTCACCCCCAGCTCCTCGCGCAGGCGGCGCACCAGCGTGAACACCTGCAATCCGGCGGTGCCCATGGCACCGATCGGCATCACCAGCGGATCGACCACGATATCATGCGCCGGAATCCCGAAATCCGCCGCACGTTCCACGATCTTCTTGGCCACGGCAAAGCGCACATCGGGGTCTTCGGAAATCCCGGTATCGTCGTTGGAAATCGCCACCACCGGCACGTTGTATTTCTTGACCAGCGGCAGCACCTGCTCCAGCCGCTCTTCCTCGCCGGTCACCGAGTTCAGCAGGGGCCGCCCTTCGCACATCTCAAGCCCCGCCTGCAACGCGCCGGGCACCGAGCTGTCGATGCACAGCGGCACATCGACAATCGCCTGCACCCGCGCGATCAGCTCGCGCATCAGCGGCGGCTCGACAAAGTTGTTGTCGGCGTAACGCGGGTCCTCGGCCATCCTGTTGGAAAACACCGCGCCCGAGTTGATGTCCAGCACCGTCGCCCCGGCGGCCACCTGCGCGATCGCATCCGCCTCGACCGTGGAAAAATCGTCCTGCTCCAGCTCGGCGGCCAGCTTCTTGCGGCCGGTGGGGTTGATGCGTTCACCGATCACGCAGAACGGCTGGTCAAAGCCGATGATGGCGGTCTTGGTCTTGGACTCGACGATGGTGCGGGTCATTTTCTGTGGTTATCCTGTGGTTTGATTGGCGGGCACGCCTGCCGTACCGCCATTGTCGATGGCCCATTGGGCGTTGGTCTTGATCCCGCCCAGCGGAAAGAAATGCACGGCTTCGATGTTGAAATCCGGGTTGGCCGCCTTGTGCGCGGCCAGCGCGGCGATCACGTCGGTCGGCTCATACGGCAGCAGCAGTTTCGAGACATCCATCGCCCGCTTTTGCAACACTTTGAGCGAAGGTCCAACCCCGCAGGCAATCGCGAACTTGATCAGCGTCTGCAACTTGGCCGGCCCGGCGATGCCGATATGCACCGGCAGGTCAATCCCCGCCGCCCTGATCGCATCGGCCCAGGCGATAATCGGCCCGGCCTCGAAGGCAAACTGCGTGGCCAGAGCCATTTGCGCATCCGTGCGTTCGGAAAACCCCTGTTTCCAGCGCAGCGCCTCCATCACCAGCGCGTCACCGCCATCCGTGTCGATATCGCGGTTGCCCTCGGGGTGGCCCGCCACGTGCAGCCGCTCGAAATCGCCGAACAGCCCGGTGTCCAGCAGCTGCATCGAACTGTGGAACGCGCCCACCGGCTGCGCCACGCCGCCCGCCAGCAGCAGCGCCTGCCGCACATCGGCCTCGCCGCGATACATGGCGATCCAGTTGGCCAGCGTCGCGCGGTCCTTGATGATGCGCGCCGGGAAATGCGGCATCACGTTGAACCCATCGCGCGCCAGACGCCGCGCGGTCGCCACCATGTCCTCGATCGGGGTGCCGTCGATATGGGCGATGTAGACGCGCGTGCCCTGGGGCAGCAGATCGCGGAAATCCTCGACCTTTTCGGCGGTGCGCGGCATCACCTCGATCGAATAGCCTTGCAGGAACGCCTCGACCTGCCTGTTGGCAGGCTTCACGGCGTCGTCACGTCTCTTGAAATTCAGCAGCGCCATCGCAGTCTCCAACAGCCCCATCGGGGTCAAGCCCATCCATCATTGGCGATCAGCGCCTTGATCCGGTCCTGATCGTATTCCGCCTCCAGCCTTGCGGCCTCGGCCTGGGCGACCTCCATCGGGTCGCCTTCGACGGTATAGGGGGCAGCCTTGCGCCATTCGGCCAGGTAATCATCGGTCTCTGCCGCGCCCGATTTCATCGCGGCGCGGTCGATGGCCTGTTCGAACCGTTCGGCAAGCTGCCGCTTCGACCCGCGACGGCCCTTGCCGACGATGACCTGCGCCGGGATATCCCGCCAGTAGACGATCGTGACTTCAGGCATGACGTTGAGTCCCCTCATAATCCGTGGTTCCGGTTGTAGGGCAGCGCGGGGCCCGCATAGGTGCGTTTTTCGACATTCCCGGCCCCGCCTGCGACCATTTGGGTTTAGCCGCATCCGCCCGCACAGGCCACAGCCCCGCCCCATCATTATCGCCAACATCTTTATGAGCCGCGCAAACCACGCGCTTGCGCCGGGGGGGCCAAGCGACTAGTTTGGGGATAACTCGAAATGGAGGGCGTGAGTAATGACGCCCAAGCGTCCCAAAGGTGCGGGCGCGTTCCCGAAACCGGTGGCAACCCCCGCGCCGCAAATGCCCGACCCGGCCGAGCTTTATGCCGCGCTGGATCTGGGCACCAATAGCTGTCGCATGCTGATTGCCCAACCCAAGGGCAGTCAGTTTCATGTCGTGGACAGCTTTTCCAAGTCGGTGCAACTGGGCGCCGGTCTGGAACAGACGGGCCGACTGGGCCGGGCGTCGATGCGGCGCACGGTGCAGGCGCTGCGCATCTGTCAGCAAAAGCTGAAACGCCACAAGGTCCGCCACATGCGCCTTGTCGCCACCGAGGCCTGCCGCCGCGCCAAGAACGCGGGCGAATTCATCCGCGAGGTGCAGCGCGAAACCGGCCTGAAACTGGAAATCATCCAGCCCGAGGAAGAGGCGCGGCTGGCCGTCATCTCCTGCGCGCCACTGGTCAGCACCCGCACCGAACAGTTGCTGGTGGTGGACATCGGCGGCGGCTCGACCGAACTGGTGTGGATCGACCTGTCGTCCGTGCCCTATCGCGAACGCCCGCGCGCGATCATGCGGCTGCACGCGGGGTTCCACCCCACCGACAGCCCGTTTCCCGCCGCCAAGGTGGTCGACTGGATCAGCGTGCCGCTGGGCGTCGCCACCCTTCGCGACCAGTTCAACGATGTCGAGGACGACGCCGCGCGCTTTGCCCTGATGAGCTGGTTCTTCGAGGAAAACCTCGCCGAATTCGCCCCCTACAAGGACGAGCAAAAGCGCGAGGGCTTTCAGATCGTCGGCACATCAGGCACGGTCACCACCGTGGCCGCCAGCCATCTGGGCCTCAAACGCTATGACCGGACCAAGGTGGACGGGCTGCGCATGACCTCCGACCAGATCGACCTGGTGATCCGCGACTACCTCTCGCTTGGCCCCGAGGGCCGGCGCACCGACCCGCGCATCGGACAGGACCGGCACGCGCTGATCATGTCAGGGGCCGCGATCCTTCAGGCGCTCTTGCGCTGCTGGCCCACCGACCGGCTGTCAGTGGCCGACCGTGGCCTGCGCGAGGGGCTGCTTTACGCACAGATGAGCGCTGATGGCGTTCTCGAAGACGGGCCTTTCTGAAAGGCGGAATGGAACCAATGGCTAAGACACCGACCGGCAAGGGCCCCACGGGCAAGACCCCAGCAGGCAAGACCCCCACGGGCAAGAACACATCCGGGCGCGGGCAGCGTGACCTCAAGGTGCAGGTGAAAACCGCACGCGGGCGCAAGCTGTCCTCGACCCGCTGGCTGCAACGCCAGCTCAACGACCCCTACGTCGCCCGCGCCCGCAAGGAAGGCTATCGCGGCCGCGCCGCCTTCAAGATCATGGAGCTGGACGACCGTTACCGCTTTCTGGTGCCCGGCGCCCGCGTGGTCGATCTGGGCTGCGCGCCCGGCGGCTGGATTCAGGTCGCGATCCCGCGCATCAACGCGCTGGGGGAAAAATCCGGCAAGGCGCAGGGCCGCATCCTGGGCATCGACCTGCAAGAGATCGAAGGCATCCCCGGCGCCGAGATCTATCAGCTTGATTTCATGGATGACGGGGCCGACGCGCAGGTCAAGGAATGGCTGGGCGGCAAGGCCGACGTGGTGATGTCGGACATGGCCGCCTCAAGCTCGGGGCACAAGCAGACCGACCACCTGCGCATCATCTCGCTGTGCGAGGCGGCGGCCTATTTCGCCTTCGACGTGCTGGAACCGGGCGGCACATTCGTCGCCAAGGTTCTGGCCGGCGGGGCCGAGGGCGATCTGCAAAAGCTGCTGAAACAGAAGTTCACCAAGGTCGTGAACGTCAAACCCCCCGCCAGCCGCGCTGACAGTTCCGAGAAATTCGTGGTCGCAACCGGCTTTCGCGGCTGACCCGCACAGCCACAACACCAAGGCGCGGGCACAGCAACGCGCCCGGCACGTCCGGTGTGGCCCCCGGGGATTGCACATTCCCCATCACCGCGCCAAAGTCGTCGCGCTGCATCGCACAACACCCGAAAGGCCCGTCCATGTTCACCCCCGATCTGCTGACTTCCATCCGTGACCGTTTCGCCCATGTCGATGCCTGCCCCATCACCGGCCCGCGCTTGTTCTTTGAAAACGCAGGCGGCGCGCTGACCCTGAAATCGGTGGTCGATACCACGGCGAATTTCGCCGCCATCCCCGACAATCAGGGCCGCAACAACGCCGCCAGCGCCCATCTGATGCAGGTGATCGCCAAGGCCCGTGCCGATACCGCGCTGCTGCTGAACGCCCCCGGCGGGCAGGTCGTGCTGGGCGAAAGCGGCACCGAGATGCTGTATCGGATGATCCGCACCGCCTGTATGGGCACCGGCCCCGGCCCGGTCATCGGCACCACGCTGGAACACCCCGCCTCGCGCAGCGCGGCGCGGCTGTGGGCCGAACGCGCCGGGCGCGACTATATCGCCGTGCCCCATGACGACGCCACCGGCACCGTCACCGCCGATCACTACCGCCCGCATCTGCGCCCCGATCTGGCCGTCGCCACGATCATCCACACCAGCCCGGTCACCGGCATGGGCGTGGACATCGACGCCATCGCCGCCGAGATCCGCGCCGTTGCGCCCGACTGCCTGATCATCGTCGATGGCATCCAGCATGCCGCGCACGGCGGGATCGACCTGTCGGCGGCGGGCATCGACGGCTACGCGGTCTCGCCCTACAAGATGTTCTCGCGCCACGGCTATGGCGTGGCCTGGATCTCGGACCGGCTGGGCGCCCTGCCCCACGAGGCGCTGATCGGCGGCCCGGCGGAAAACTGGGAGCTTGGCACCCGCGACACCGGCGCCTATGCCACCCTGTCAGATGTGGTGCAGTATCTTGACTGGCTGGGCACGCAGGTCAGCGACGCCGAGGCCCCGCGCGCGCGGCTGACCGCAGCGGCAAAGGCCATCCACGACCACGAAACCGCGCTCTGCGATGCGATGATCCACGGCACCGGCAACCACGCCGGTCTGGCTAGCCTGCCCGGGCTGCACATCCTTGGCGGTCCCGACAATCCGGCCCGCGAAGGTCTGGTAGGATTCTGGATCGACGACATGCCCTCGGCCGATATCGTGTCCGGGCTGGAGGATCGCGGCGTGCGCGTGCACATCCGCAAGGCCGATCACTACTCGGGCAACATACTTGACCCGCTGGGCCGCCCCGATTGCGTGCGCGTGTCGCTGGCCCATTACAACAGCATGGACGAGGTCACCCGGATGCTGGATGCCATGGCCGAGATTACCCGCGACTGAAGCCACCAAGAACGCCAAAGGCCGGGTATCCCCCCGGCCTTGCCGCCTGAAATCACACGCACCCGGATAGGCATGGCGTGTGCATAGCCGGTGCATGGCAATCACATCGCCAAAACCGCCCTATTCGGCCAGATGACAGGCTACGCGCGTCTGGCCGATCCTGCGCATCTCGGGCCGCTCGGTGCTGCACCGCGCCACGGCGATCGGACAGCGCGGATGATAGGCGCACCCGCTTGGCGGGTTGATCGCATCCGGGATCTCGCCCTTGGGCGGCTCAACCTCGCGGCCAAACCCGTCCATACGCGGCGCGGCGGCGAACAGCATCTTGGTATAGGGATGCTTGGGGTCAGAAAACAGCACGTCGCGGGGGGCTTCCTCGACCAGCCGGCCAAGATACAAAACCCCAATGATATCAGCCATATGCTGCACGACTGTCAGGTCATGGCTGATGAATAGATAAGTCAGGCCGAATTCTTCGCGCAGGTCCGTCATCAGGTTCAGAACCTGCGCCTGCACCGACACATCCAGCGCCGAGGTCGGTTCGTCGCAGACGATGATCTTGGGCTCGGACGCCAGCGCGCGGGCAATACATATCCGCTGCCGCTGCCCGCCCGAGAATTCATGCGGGTATTTCCCGGCATCCTTGCCCGATAACCCCACCTGCTCCAACAGTTTTTCCGCCAAGCCAGTTGTATCGCCACCCTTCACCGCCACGGGTTCGGCGATGATATCCCGCACCCGCCAGCGCGGGTTCAGCGAGGCATAGGGGTCCTGAAAGATCATCTGGATCTCGGCGCGCACGGCCTCGACCTTGGCGGCGTCCTTTTCCGTTGCCAGATCAACGCCTTGTACCTCGACGCTGCCACTGCTGGGCGGCACCAGACCAACCATGATCTTGCCAATCGTGGACTTGCCCGAGCCGCTTTCCCCGACCAGCGCATAGACGCTTTTCTCGGGGATCTCGAAGCTGACATCCGACACGGCGGTCAGCAGCGCCTTGGGCGATCGTTCGATCACCCGGTTCAGCCAGGGTTTGGACACGTCGAACACCCGTGTCAGGTGCGCGACCTTGATCAATGCGCTCATGCCTCGGCCTCTTTTTTCTGTGTTGCGCCAAGCGGATACCAGCAGGCTGCGCGACCGTCGCAGGTGTCCAGCGTGGGCCCGGGATCAGCGCGGCATGGCCCCTGCGCATAGTCACAGCGCGGGTGAAAGGCACAGCCCGTGGGCAGGTTGCCCAGCCGCGGCATCGACCCGGGGATCTGTTTCAGCCGCGACCGCCCCTGGCTGGCCAGCGGGGTCGAGGCCATCAGTCCGGCGGTATACGGATGCCGCGCGGCGGTCAGCACCTCGCGCACCGGGCCCAGTTCGGCCAGACGCCCGGCATACATCACCGCCACGCGGTCCGCCGCCTCGGCGATCACGCCCATGTCATGGGTCACCAGCATCACCGCCACGCCGCGTTCGCGGCACAGCCGTTTCAGCAAGGATATGATCTGCGCCTGCACCGACACGTCCAGCGCGGTCGTCGGCTCGTCCGCGATCACCAGATCGGGTTCGGCACACAGCGCCAGCGCGATCACCACGCGCTGCCGCATTCCGCCTGAAAATTCATGGGGATAGCTGCCGATCCTGCTGCGCGCGGCGGGTATCCCCACCTCTTCCAGCGCGGCAATCGCGCGTTCGGTCGCCTCGGATTGCGACACGTCCAGATGCTCGGCAATCGTCTCGGACAGTTGCTCGCCTATGGTCAGCAGCGGGTTGAGCGAGGTCAGAGGATCCTGAAAGATCATGCCCATCTTCTTGCCCCGCAAACGGCGCAACGCATCGCCCTTGAGCGCATGGATGGGCTGGCCCGACAGAAGGATCTCGCCCGATGTGACGCGTGCGGGCGGGTCCAGCAGGCCAACGACCGCATTGCCGGTCATCGACTTGCCGGCACCGGATTCGCCGACAACTCCAAGGATTTCACCAGCCTGGATGTCATAGCTGACGTTGTCCACAGGGCGCAGCAAGCCCTGGCGCGTGGGGATTTCCACGACCATGTTGCGCACGGATAGAACGGGAGTATCGGTCATCTCAGCCTCGGATTCAGGGCGTCACGCAGCCAGTCGCCCAGCAGGTTGATCGACAGGGCCAACGCCAGCAGGGTGACGGCGGGGAACAGCAGGATCCACCACTCGCCCGAGAACATGAACTCCTGCCCGATGCGGATCAGGGTGCCAAGGCTGGGTTTGGTGGGGGGCGCGCCGACGCCCAGAAAGCTCAGCGTGGCTTCGGCGATGATGGCCAGCGCCAGCGAGATCGTGGCGATCACCAGCACCGGGTTCAGCACGTTGGGCAAGATGTGGCGCAGCATGATCGAGAACGGCGACCGCCCGATCAGCCGCGCGGCCTGCACGTATTCGCGCGACTTTTCCACCAGCGTGGCACCACGGACAACGCGGGCGAACTGCACCCAATCCGACAGCCCAATGGCCAGGATCAGCACCCAGATCGCCACCTGATCGCGGTATTCCGGCGGGGTGATGCCTTTTGCGACGCCAAAGATCAGCATCGCCACAAGGATCGCGGGAAAGGTCAGCTGCACATCGGCGGTGCGCATGATGATCGTCTCGGTCCAGCCGCCCAGATAGCCCGCCAGCAGACCCAGCGTCACGCCCAGCACCAGCGCCAGCCCGACAGCGGCAAAGCCCACGAACAGCGAGATCCGCATGCCGTAAAGGATTGTCGAGAACACGTCGCGCCCCTGATCATCCGTGCCCATCAGGAACACTTCGCCGGTAAAGGCATTGGCCGTGCCCGGCGGCGTGAACCCGTTCATCAGGTTCAGCGAGCCGGGGTTGAACGGGTCATGCGGCGCGATCAGCGGCGCGAACAGCGCGCCCAGCATCAGGATAAGCACCACCGCCGTCGACACCATCGCCACCGGATTGCGGCGGAACGACCACGCCAGATCGCTGTCCCAGCCCCGACGCAGGCGCGAGGGCCGGATCTCATCGGAAATATCGGCCATCTCAGTGTCCCCCGGCAGTGCGGTCGACGCGCAGGCGCGGGTCGATCGCGAAATACAGCATGTCGACGATCAGGTTGATGCCCACGAACATCACCGAGATCATCATCAGATACGCGGCCATCACCGGGATATCGACGAACTGGATCGCGTTGATGAACAGCAGGCCGACGCCCGGCCACTGGAACACCGTCTCGGTGATGATGGCAAAGGCGATGATGCTGCCCACTTGCAGACCCATCACCGTGACCACCGGCACCAGCGTGTTCTTCAGGGCGTGGCGGAAGTTGACCGAGCGTTCGCGGATGCCGCGTGCGCGGGCAAAGCGGATGTAGTCCATGCGCAGCACCTCGAGCATCTCGGTGCGCACAAGCCGCATGATCAGGGTCATCTGATACAGGCCCAGCGTGATTGCGGGCAGGATCAGCGCCTTTATCCCGCTTTCGGTCAGAAACCCGGTGGTCCAGCCGCCCACGCGCGTCACCTCGCCCCGCCCGAAACTGGGCAGCCAGCCCAGTTCGACCGAAAACACATAGATCAGCAGGATGCCGATCAGAAAGGTCGGCAGCGAAACACCGATCAATGACACCGTCATGACCACGTTGGCGGGGATGCCCCGCCTTCGGATCGCGGTAAAGATGCCCAGCCCGATGCCCCCGGCCAAGGCCATCAACCCGGACACGAAGGCCAGTTCCAGCGTGGCGGGCAGACGCTCCATCAGAATGTCCGATACCGGGCGACCCTGGCGATAGCTCAGCCCGAAATTGCCCTGTGCGGCCTGCTCCAGAAAGCGCCAGTATTGCACGACAAAGGGCTGATCCAGCCCAAGCTGATCGCGCAGGCGTTCGATATCGGCCTGGGTGCGCTCCTGCCCCAGCATGGCGTCCACCGGGTCGCCGACAAAGCGGAACATGGCAAAGGCCACAAGCCCCACGACCAGCAGCACCAGCACCGACTGCAACACGCGACGGATGATATAGGCGAGCATCTTGCGCTCCGTTCAAAGCGGAAAGCCGCGCCCGGGGATACGGGCGCGGCCAGACAAGGGCGGGTTGATGCACCCGCCCGGTGCGGATCAGTTCATCGAGAAGAACTTGATCTTGGGATCATCCTCGGGGCTGACCTCGGTGCCGACCTTTTCGGCCATGCCCCAGTTCAGAACCTGATGGTGGATCGGCAGATACAGCGTCTGCTCCTGCACCTCGTCCCAGATCGTCTGGATCGTGGCGTTGCGCTTGTCCAGATCGGTCTCGGATTCCAGCGACTGGATCATCGCGTCGATTTCTTCGTTCGAGTAGCCGGTCGCATTCCAGCTGCCACGCTCGGACCCGCGCGTGTGCACAAGGAAGTTGAACACATAGGCGGAATCGTAGGTGGGAACGCCCCAGCCCAGCATGAAGAAATCGGTCTCGTCGTTGGTGATCAGCGGAAAGTGCTGCGCCTTGGGCTTGGCGTCCAGGTTCACCGTGACACCGATCTGCGCCATCATGCCGACCGCGGCCTGACAGATCGACTCGTCGTTGACGTAGCGGTCGTTCGGGCAATCCAGCTGGATCGAGAAGCCGTCCTCGTATCCGGCCTCTTCCATCAGGGCCTTGGCGCCTTCGATGTCGGTGCTGATCGCATCCATCTCTTCTGTCCAGCCGTTGACGAAGGGCGGCGCGATCATGCCTGCGGGGGCAGACTGGCCACGCATCACGACCTGCTGGATGGCTTCGCGGTTGATCGCCATGTTCATCGCCTGACGCACGCGCACATCGGCCAGCGGGTTGGCGCCTTCGACATTGTCGTTCTCAAGATCGTCGGCCCCGACGTTCATGCCGAAAAAGATCGTGCGGTTCTGCGGCGCGGTCTTGACCACCAGCCCGTCGGTGTTGCCCACGCGGGTCAGATCCTGCACAGGCACGTCCTGGATGAAATCGACCTCGCCCGACAGCAAGGCAGCCACGCGGGTGGCGGCGTTCTGGATCGGGGTATAGGTGATCTCGGTCACGTCCAACGGAAACTCGTCCATGCCCCAGTAGTCTTCGTTCAGGGTCAGAACAGTGCGCACGTCAGGCTCGCGGCTGACCAGCACGTAGGGGCCGGTGCCGTTGGTGTTGGTGGTGGCGAAGGTCTGCTCGCCGCCTTCCACGTCCTGCACCTTGACCGCGTTGTTGGCCTCGGCCCAGTCCTTGTCCATCATGAACAGGTTGGTCAGGTTCGAGGGCAAGATCGGGTTGGGTCCGTCAGTGACAAATTCGACCGTGTGATCATCCACCGCGCGCACCTCGGTGATCGAGGTGAGCAGTTCCTTCATGTCGGAATCGTCGGACTTGGCACGGTTGATCGAGAACACCACGTCCTCGGCGGTAAAGTCCGCACCATCGTGGAATGTCACACCCTGGCGCAGGTTGAACACCCAGACATTGGGATCATCCTCTTTCGGGGCCCAGTCGGTGGCCAATGCCGCCTGAAACGCGCCGGTCATGTCGCGGATGATCAGCGGCTCATATATCTGGTGGGCCAGCGTGTGGGTCGGACCTTCGTTCTGGGCATGGGGATCCAGCGTCAGCGAATCGCCCGCGCGCGCCCAGCGAAGAGTTTCAGCCGATGCGCCGATCGCGGTGCCGGCCAGCAGTGCGGCTGTCAAAAGTGCAGTCTTTTTCATGATTTGCTCCCCGTTTTGCGTCAATATACTCGTGCGACGCGATGGCGCGAGAATAGACAAGTTTGCGGCACCTTCAACCACTCTGGCAACCACCCATGGTGCAACCACGCATCGACCCGACGTCAACCGCCCAACCTGACGGCACCTGAAACCCTGTTCGCACAGTGTGATCACGCCTGCGTGGGTGCACAGTTGCCATCGGGTCAATCTGCTATACTGTTTAGACGGGCGCGCATCGGGGTGCAGTGCCAGCGGGGACCATACTTATGTCATTCTTCAAGCAGTTGTTGGTATTGGTCCTGTTGGGCGGGGCAGCCTATGGCGGGTATCAGGCCTATCTTGAGAACTTCGCCCCGCAAGAGGCAGCCGCCGCCCAGAACCAGCGCGGCGCACGCCCCGCCACGGTCGAGGTCGCCATTGCGCAGACCCGCGACATGCCCGAGATCATCGAAGCCGTTGGCACAACGCGCGCACGGCAAACCATTGAAATCGTCCCCGAAATCAGTGGCCGCGTCGAGGAGTTGCTGGTAAGGCCCGGTCAGCAGGTGAATGCCGGCGACGTGCTGGTGCGGCTCGACAGCGCCATCGCCCGCGCCGACGTGGATGAGGCACGCGCCCAACTGACCGAACGCGAACGCACGCTGGAGCGTGCCATACAGTTGCGCGAAACAAATGCCGTCGCTGCCTCGACGCTGGATGACGCGCAGGCTCGGCTGGCCGAGGCCCGCGCACAGGTCGACCGTGTCGAGCAGCGCCTGGCCGAGCGCACGATCCGCGCGCCCTTTGCCGGGACGGTGGGTCTGGCCGAGGTCGATCTGGGCGCGCGCGTCAGCGCCGGCACCCGCGTCACCTGGCTGGATGACCTGTCCGAGGTCGAGATCGATTTCGGCCTGTCCGAGACGTTTTTCTCGCGCGTCAGCATAGGTCAGGGCGTCACCGCCACCAGCGCGGCCTTTCCCGGGCGTCAGTTCACCGGCGTGGTCGATGCGGTCGACAGCCGGATCGATCCGGTCAGCCGGTCGTTTCGCGCCCGTGCCCGTGTGCCCAATCCGGATGGCACCCTGCCCGCCGGCATGTTCATGCAGCTGGACCTGACACTGTCGCAGCCCAACCACGTGACCGTCCCGGAAGAGGCGATCGTGTTCCAGGCCGCCGAAACATACGTGTTTGCCGTGCGCGACGGCACCGCGCGGCGCATTCCGGTGCAGACCGGGCCGCGCCGCGAGGGTGTGGTGGCGATCCTTGACGGGATAGATACCGGCGAAACCGTGGTGATCCGTGGGTTGCACAGTGTGCAGGACGGCGGGCAGGTCAACATCCTGAACGCCGACGAAGCCGGGACAGCCGCCGCCGACGCCAGCCGCGCCCAGCCCGAGGAAGACGCATGACCCTGTCCGACATCTCGGTCCGCCGCCCGGTTCTGGCGACGGTGGCCAGCCTGTTGCTGATCGTGTTCGGGCTGGTCGCTTTGCGCGACATTCCCGTGCGTGAACTGCCCGATGTGGACAATGCCGTCGTCACCATCACCACCACCTATCGCGGGGCCGCCCCCGAGGTGATCGACACCGACATCACCGAAACCATCGAAGGGGCGGTTGCCGCGATCGCCGGAATCCGCTCGATCAGTTCCGAAAGCCGTCAGGGCCGGTCGCGCGTGACCATCGAGTTCGGCAGCGGGCGCGACATCGACGTGGCGGCCAACGACGTGCGCGACGCGGTGGGCCGGGTCCGCGACAGCCTGCCCGACGCCGCCGACCAGCCCGAGGTCGAGAAAAGCGACGCAGACGCCGACCCGGTTATGCGGCTGGCCGTGGTGTCGGACCGAATGACAACGGCGGAAATCACCGATTATCTGGACCGGTTCATCGCCGACCGGCTGGCCACGCTGGACGGTGTGGCCAACCTGAACATCTATGGCGAGCGCGCCTTTGCCGTGCGCATCTGGCTGGACCGGCGCGCGCTGGCCGCACGCAAGCTGACCGTGGCCGACGTGCAGGAGGCCTTGCTGCGCAACAATGTCGAACTGCCTGCGGGCGAGGTCACCTCGGTCAATCGCCAGATGTCCGTGCGGCTGAACAGCCGACTGCAAAGCCTGGATGATTTCCGCGACGTGGTGATCGCCCGCGTCGGCGGCTACCCCGTGCGTCTGGGCGATGTGGCCCGGGTGGAGCCGGGCGTGGCCAACGACTCGACCATTGCGCGCAGCGACGGGCGCGACGCCGTGGGCATCGCCATCCAGCGCCAGAGCCAGTCAAACACCTTGCAGATATCGAACGCCGTGCGGGCCGAGATCGACAACCTGCGCCCCACCCTGCCCGAGGGTATGTCGATCGAGGTGGGATCGGATGATGCGTTGTTCGTCGGGGCCTCGATCCGCGAGGTGGTCACATCGCTGTTCATTTCGCTGGGCCTTGTGGTCATGGTGATCCTGCTGTTCCTGCGCTCACCGCGCGCCACGCTGATCCCGGCGATCACCATTCCGGTGTCGCTGCTGGGCGCGTTCGTCCTGTTCGCCGCCTGGGGCTTTTCGCTCAATACGCTGACCCTGCTGGCGCTGCTGCTGGCGATCGGTCTGGTGGTGGATGACGCCATCGTGGTGCTGGAAAACATCCAGCGCCGGATCGAGAACGGCGAGAAACCCGTGGTCGCCGCCCTGCGCGGATCGAAACAGGTGACATTCGCGGTGATCGCCACATCAGCCACGCTGATCGCGGTGTTCGTGCCGCTGTCGTTCATGCCCGGTCAGGTCGGGCGATTGTTCGTCGAGTTCGGCTGGGTGATGGCGGGGACGGTGGCGATTTCCACCTTCGTGGCGCTGACCGCCTGCCCGGCGCTGGCGTCGAAGATCCTCAAGCCCGGCACCGGGGCTGTGCAGGTCGATGATGGCGAACCGCGTGGCGCGGTGCAAAAGGCCTATGCCGCGATCCTGACCCGGGCCATGCGCATGCCGCTGGTCGTGCTGGTCGTTGCGGGCGTGATCACCGGGGGCGCCGGTCTGTTCTATGCCGATCTGCCCCGCGAACTGGCCCCGCGCGAGGATCGCGGCGTCGGCTTCGTGCCGCTGACCGCGCCGCAGGGCAGCACGCTGGAATATACCGATCAGGCCGCCCGCCAGGTCGAGGACATGCTGGCACCGCTGCGAGAACAGGGCGTGGTCGAATCGGTGTTCACCTTCACCGGCTTTGGCAACCGCGCCTTTCGGTCCTTCGTGGTGTTCCGCCTTGCCCCGTGGGACGAGCGCGAGATGACCGCGGCCGAGGTCGCCTCGTCGCTGATGCCTCAGATCGGGCAGTTGACCATCGCGCGCGGCTTTCCGATCACCCCCGCCGGTCTGGGCCTGCGCGGCAGTTCGACCCCGGTGCGCGTGGTGGTCAGCGGCCCGGATTTCGACAGCGTCAAGGAATGGGCCACCACCCTTCTGGACCGCGCGGGCGAGATCGAAGGGCTGGCCAATGCCGAGATCAACTATGAACAGAACCTGCCGCAACTGGATGTCAGCGTGGACCGTGCCCGCGCCGACGATCTGGGCATCCCGGTCGAGGTGATCGCCACCACGATGCAGACCATGCTGGCCTCGCGCGAGGTGACGACCTTTGTCAGCCGTGGCCGGGAATACCCCGTGATCATGCAGGCCGAGGCGCGCGACCGCGCCAGCCCGTCGGATATCGACAACCTCTACATCCGGTCGGGCGACGGGCAGACGCTGGTGCCTTTGGGCGCGCTGGTCAGTGTGCGCGAAAACGCCGCCGCCCCGTCGCTGCGCCGGTTCGACAGGTTGCCGTCGATCGAGCTGTCGGGCTCGCTGGCACCGGGGGCCGATCTTGGCTCGGTCCTGGACCTGATCGAAGAGGTTGCGAATGACATCATCCCGCCCGAGGGCAAGCTTGGGTTCGAAGGGCAATCCGCCACATTCAAGGACACATCGTCTGGCGTGCTGATCGTCTTTGCCATGGCGCTGCTGATCGTGTTCCTGGTGCTGGCGGCACAGTTCGAAAGCTTCATTCACCCGGTGATCATCCTGCTGACCGTGCCGACGGCGGTGGCGGGGGCGGTCTATGCCATGGCGCTGGGGGGGCTTTCGCTGAATGTCTACAGCCAGATCGGGATCATCCTGCTGATCGGGCTGGTGGCCAAGAACGGCATTCTGATCGTCGAGTTCGCCAACCAGTTGCGGGACGAGGGCAAATCGGTGCGCGACGCGGCCATTCAGGCCGCCACGCTGCGCCTGCGCCCGATCACGATGACGGTGATCTCGACCGTGCTGGGCGCGCTGCCGCTGCTGCTGGCCAGCGGTGCGGGTGCCGAAAGTCGCAGCGCAATCGGCGCGGTGATCATCGCCGGTCTGTCGATGTCGGCCGTGATGATGCTGGTGGTCACGCCGGTCCTGTATGACCTTCTGGCGCGGTTCAGCCGCCCGCGCGGCGCGGTGGAACAAGAACTTGCGCGCGAGATGGCCACCCCGGCCGAGTGACTCGGGGCAATGCGCCCGTCAGGCGAAAGGCAGCGGTGACAGATGCACCGGTCGCAGGCCGCCGGCCATGTCGATCATCAACCCGTCGGCGCTGTCGCCCAAGCCGGACTCCACCAGCCCCACGCCGATGTTGCGCGCCAGCCGGGGGGGAATGGGCGATCTCGCTGACCACGCCCACCGCGCGCCCGTCCTGCAGCAGCGGCAGCGGATGCTGCGACGCGGCCACCGGATCGCCCGCGATCACCACGCCGGTGCGGCGGCGCGCAACACCCCGCGCCCGGATGTCCAGCAGCGCCGTGCGGCCCACGAACTCTTGCCCGCTGTCCAGATCGACCATGGCGCCAAAGCCCATTTCGAACGGGTTGGCCGGGATCACCTGCCTGCGCATATCCGCACCATACGAGATCAGGCCGCTTTCCAGCCGCTCGATATCGTTCGGCGCGCCGGGGCCGATGCCAAAGGGCGCGCCCGCGCGCCTGACCGCCTGCCACAGCTCGGTGCCCCGGGTGCCGTCTGTCAGGAACAGCTCGAACCCGCCCTGCCGCGACCAGCCCGAGCGCATCAGCACCAAGGGAATCCCCGCCAGATCGGTTTCGACAAAGCGAAACTGCTTCAGGTCGCGCACCTGCGCGCCGAACAGCGCCACTGCCACATCTTCGGCCAGCGGTCCCTGAATGGCAAGGGGCGAGACATCCGGTTCCGATACCCGCACATTCCAGCCCCGCTCGCGCGCGATGGCCCCGGCCCAGAGATGCAGGTCACTGTCGGCCACCGACAGCCAGAACCTGTCCTCTGCCAGTTTCAGCAACACCGGATCGTTGATCAGACAGCCATCGTGATCGCAGATCGGCACATAGCGCGCCTGCCCCGCCAGCAGCTTGTCCAGATTGCGCGGCGTCAGATACCGCGCCAGCCGCGCCGCATCCGGCCCTTCCAGCGCCACCTGCCGCTCGGCGGCCACGTCCCACATGGCAACACCGGTCATCAGCCGTTCGTATTCGCCCTGCGGATCGCCGAAATGCCCCGGAATGTACATGTGGTTGTAGACCGAGAAAGACCGCACCCCATCGGCCACCGTGGCGTCAAAAAAGGCCGATTTCCGGTTGTTCGGGCCAATGTGGATTTCAAATGGCATGGTTTGCCTCCGTTGGGGTCAGTTGCGTCACGGCACGCGCCATCGACCGGGATCGCCTTGGCGAACGGGATGGCCCTTGCTGTGGCGCCTGTATCGCATCACCGGTTCGGATTAGACAGGCAGCAGCGTGTCTGCTGGCCAATTGATCACGATCGGCGTGCCTGACCTTGGCTGGTATCAGGGCGCAGCGCAAGCCGCCCCGATCCCGCCACCGCCAGCGCCAGACAGCCGCCCGCGATCGACCAGTTCTTGGCAAAGATCGACATCTGCCAGGGGTCCGACGGGATCAGATGGAAAAAGCTCGTCACACCGCAATAGACCGCAAGCACCACCGCAACGGGTCTGACCCACACCCCCGCGATCAGCAACAAACCCGCCGCCGCGTTGAACGCGAACGCAGGCCAGACCAGCACTGCAGGCAGGCCTTGCATCTCCAGCAGGGCCTGCGCATCACCGGGCGACACGATTTTCTGCACCGCCCCGGCCACGAACAACAGGCCGATCAGGCATCTTGCCGCCAACAGGGCCGCATCGGTCACACCGTTTGCAGACATAGGACTCTCCGCTCGACTTCAGGGGCTTTCCCGCGCGGGGCCGCCGCCGCCCTCTTTACAGTCGTTGACTATCAGGGACGTGTCCAGCGCAGCGCCGGACGGTCGGGCCCGCGCATTCCGGGGCGCAGGTGGCAATCCGAACGCCCCTATGACACCATCCTCCGCAGGATTGGAGGAGATTCATGCGACTTGCACGACTCGTTGGCGGTGCGGTGATTGTGTTGTGGGCGATCTGGGTCCTAGTGGGTGAACAAATGGCAGGGGCATCTGCGAACGCGGTGGTGAACGCCCCCATCGTGACGTTAAGAACGCCGATTGCCGGCCAGATCACCCTGCCCGACCGGCAACTTGGCGCAACCGTGGCACAGGACGAGGTGCTGGCCTCGGTCAGTGACCCGCTGGTGGATGCGGTACGCCTGAACGACCTTGAAATGGAACATGCCTTCGCCACGGCCGAAGTGGCGCGCCTTGAGGCCCTGCTTGCCTCGACCCAAGAGGTTGCCGCGACGCTAGAAGCGCGCAGCCGCACCTTTACCGACCGCCAGATCGCAGAACTGGAGCTTCGCCTTGACCACGCACGCGACCGGCTCGCGCTGCTGGGTGTCGAGACGCCCGCTGATGGCGACACGCTTGCCGGCGATCCGGCGAACACCGAGCAAAGCCGCGCGCGCGAAGAGGTGGATGTGCTGGACAACGCGATTGCCGCCGCGCGCGGCGGTGTCTTTCTGGGCGGCGGATACAATGATGCACCCAACGCCGAGCAGCGGCGGGTGGAACTTGCCACGGTCATCGACGGACTGCGGGCCGATCTGCAGGCGGCGCAAACCCGTCTTGCGGCCATCACGAACCGACTGGATGACGAGCGGTTTTCCGTCAATCGCCTGACCGAGGCCGAGATCGAGGCGACGGCGAACGGACGCGTCTGGGACATCCCCGGATCGGATGGCGCGCGTCTGCAGCGCGGCGCGGCGATCCTGCGGATGGTGGATTGCGACGCCCTGATCGTCACGCTGTCGGTGACCGAGAATGTCTACAACCGGTTGCGCGTCGGCGACGCCGGGCGGTTTCGCCTTTCGGGCAGCGGCGACACATATGTCGGCACGGTGGCGCGTCTGGCCGGTTCGGGCGCATCCGCGATCTACCGTGATCTTGCCGTCGCGCCTGGCGCGCAGCACCTTGAACGGTTCGATGTGGCGCTTGCGGTTCCAGGGCTGCATTCCGATCCTGCGCTGTCTTGCCCCGTGGGGCGCACCGGCCGTGTCTTTTTCGAAGAGCGTCCCCTGGACTGGCTGCGGTCCTGGTTCTGATGCCCCCTGTCTGGCTCAGCGAAACCCAGTCCGGTGCCGTGCAGATGCTGCTTGTGGCCGGGCTGGCGATGATCCTGCCATCGCTTGTGGATCGCAAGAACACCCTGCACCGCAGCCTGCTGATGGCGGTGACGATCGTTCTGGCAATGCGCTATGGCTGGTGGCGGGCGACCGAGACGCTGGCCCCTGTCGGGCTGACCGTGGATTTTCTTGCCAGCGGATCGCTGTTCGCGCTGGAAATCGCGGCGCTTGCCAGCTCGATCAGCGCCAACCTGCTGATGTCGCGTATCCGCGACCGCAGCGCCGAGGCCACCGCGAACGAGGCATGGTGGGCCCCCGACCCTGCCCCGCGCGTCGCGGTTCTGATCGCGACCTACAACGAAGACCTCGACGTTCTTGAACGCAGCATCGTCGGGGCGCTGGCGATCGACTATCCCAACGCCGAAGTGCTGGTGCTGGATGACGGCAAGCGCGACTGGCTGCGCAGCTTCTGCGAAAAGCGCGGCGCGCGCTATGTCACCCGACCTGACAACAAGGGGGCCAAGGCCGGCAACATCAATCACGCATTGCAGATGCTGGACGCCGAAGGCCCGCCCGCGTTCTTTGCCGTGCTCGATGCCGATTTCGTGCCGCACCGGAATTTTCTGCGCCGCGCGCTGGCGCTGTTTCACGACCCGAAAACCGGGCTTGTGCAGACGCCGCAGCATTTCTTCAACGCCGACCCGATGCAGCACAACCTGGGTCTGGCCCGATCCTACCCGGACGAGCAGCGCTTTTTCTTTGACCACATGCAGCCCGCCCGCGACGCCTGGGGCATGGCGATCTGCTGTGGCACGTCCTCCGTGGCGCGCTGGGACGCCGTGGCAGAGCTGGGCGGCTTGCCGACCGACAGCATCACCGAGGATTTCCTTCTGACACTGGCGTTGCAGGAGAACGGCTGGCAGACGCACTACCTGAACGAACCGCTGACCGAAGGGCTGGCACCCGAGGGCCTGAAGGAATACGTCACGCAACGGGCGCGCTGGTGCCTCGGCCTGATGCAGATCGCGCGCAGCCGCTATGGTCCGTTCGGTCAGAACGCCCTGCGCCTGCGTGACCGCTGGAGCGTGATCGACTCGGCGCTGTACTGGCTCACGACCTTTCCGTTCCGCACCGCGGCCTTTGTCTATCCGCTGCTCTACTGGTTCTTCAACATCACCGTCGTCGATGCGCAGGTGCCCGACGTGCTTGCCTATTTTGGCGTCTATTTCATCTGGACGGTCATGACCTACAACATCCTTGCCCCCGGAACGCTGGTGCCCTTGCTCAAGGATGTAAGCCAGCATCTGGGCGCGATCCAGATCACGCGCGCGGCGGTCACCGGGCTGCTGCGGCCCAAGGGCCATCCGTTCAGCGTGACCGCCAAGGGCGGTGACCGCAGCCGCATTCAGGTGCAATGGCAGTTGATGGCACCCTACATCGTGCTGCTGGTGCTGACGATCGCCGGGCTTGTCATCGGGATCATCTGGGACCGCTTTGCCTATTACGACGCCGGAGACGGCAAATCGGTGGTGCTGTTCTGGACGATCTACAACATCTTCGCGCTGGCCTTTATCCTGATCGCCTGCGTCGAGCTGCCCCGCAAGGAACGCCACATCGCCGATCAGCCCGTGCGCGCGATCTTTGCCGCCGAGGGTGACAGGCCGCGCCGTGTCTGGATCGCATCGCTTGCGCTGGACACGGCGCGCATCCGGGGACGAATCTGGGCCGAGGGCACCAGCGGCATTCTGCGCATTCCCGGCGTAGGCGACATCGAGGCGACGGTCATCGCGCCTGTCGCAGATGGCGTGCGCGTGCTGCTGCGCCCCGATTCCGAGACCAACGACGCGCTGCTGCGCCGGTTCTATACCGAAGGCGACGCACCCAATATCGATGTGGTGCGGCTGGGACCGGTGGTGCGTGATCTGGCGCGACGGCTCAGCTTCAACCGCGGGGCCGGAGATCAGTTGCGCGTCGCTTCAAGCCGGGCCAGCGCGGCAGACAGGCGCTGCGCCTCGGCGGGGGCGCGTACCTCGTCGGGATACGCCTCCTGCCCCTCGGCCATCCGCCCGGCGGTGTGAACCAGCCCGGTCAGCGGGCTCAGGTAGACGCGCACAAAGACAAGCGCCAGAACCAGATACAGCGCCCCGCCCAGCAGCACCGCCAGTGCCGAGACATGGACAAGTTCGGCACCCGGCGTCAGGGCAAAGCCCTGAATTTCCATCCGCCCGACAAGCCGCCAGCCGAACGAGGGCAACCCCCCATGCGTCACCGACGGCAGGACGGTGGTGAAATAGGCGGTGCCGTCCGGCCATGTCTCGCGGCCTGCCGCAGCGATCCCCGCCGCCGCCGCCCGCAGGCTGGGCAGGTCAAGCCGTTCGGGTATGTCCTCGCCGGTAGCGACGACCACGTCACCTTCGGGATTGACCAGCAAAAGATCGATCTGGGCCGTTCTTGCAAACTCCGTCAGGAAATCCCTGGCCCAGCCCGCGTTGATGTGAAAGCCCAAAACGCCCTCGGTCCTGCTGCCCTGGTTGACGACGGGCGCGGCCATGTCCAGAAACCGCGCCGGCCCGTAAGGCCCCTCTGGAATAGCCTCTGCCAGCAGCAGCGCGTCATGCACATCCCCGGCAAATGGCCCCTGAAGCCCGCGACGAAACCATGGCCGCGCGGATACATCGCCGCCTTCAAGCAGCCCGTCCGATGCCGCGACCACGGTTCCGTCGGGCGCGGCAAAGCCCGCCCATGACACCCGCTCTTCGGTGCCCGCGGCAGCATTCAGAACGGCGCGGAGCTGGTCGCGGTCCAACGCCGCCATATCACCCGCGATTGCCTGCAAAAGCTGCCAGTCCTGATCCAGCGCGCGCGCAAAGGCCAGCCCGGCGGCATCCGTTCGCAGCGTGACCGCCTGCTCCAGCGTGGCGTTCTGAAACTCGCGCACCCGGTCTCGCACGATCACCACGGCGGCGAGGGTGAAAATCACGATGCCCGCAATCACAAGGCCGAACACGGCGCGTGGCAAGGTTACCGCCGAGATATCGCGGGAGGCCACTGTCGGGGTTTCATTTCGCATGAAAAGACCCATATCACCAATCTTAGGTTGTTCCTACCCGGCATTGGAAATCGGATGCACCGACGGCTTGTACTGGCAATGATACCATCGGCGGGCTTTGCAGGCGCATCGCTTGCATCAGATGGCGCTGTGCCCGGTTCGGACTGGCACCGCTGGAAAGCCGCCTTTCTGAGGCCCGAGGGGCGCGTGGTGGATGCCTTGCAGGACAAGTCCAGCCATTCCGAGGGTCAGGGTTGGGCCATGCTGCTTGCGGCAAGCCATGGCGACGCGGACAGCTTTTCGCGGATGTTCGACTGGACCGAGCGGCATCTGGCCGTTCGTCAGGACCCGCTGCTAAGCTGGCGCTGGCGTCCCGCAGACGCAATTGCCGACTATAACAACGCAAGCGACGGTGATCTGTTCTATGCCTGGGCGCTGCTGGTGGCGGCGCGGCGGTTCGGCGTTGAAGCCTATGCCCGGCGATCCGGCGAACTGGCGCATGCGATTGACAGGATTCTGGTGAAGCCCGCACCGGGCGGCGGTTTACTTCTGCGTCCCGCAGCCGAGAAGTTTTCCGCGACCGACCACGAAATCGTAAACCTGTCCTACATCATGCCGCTTGCCCTGCATGCGCTTGGCGCCGCGTTCGACCTGCCCCGGCTGGGCCAGGTCGCCGACGACGGAGAGGCGCTGATCGCGCGCGTGGCCAGGGCCGGTCTGGTGCCGGACTGGATCACCCTTGACGACAACGGCTGGGCCCCGGCGTCCGGGTATGGGCCGCAATATGGGTATGATGCGTTGCGGGTCGCGCTCTATCTGGTCTGGTCGGGTCGCTTGGCCCATCCGGCGGTAACAAGAACGCGCGCCCTGCTGACCGACGGGCAGGCGGAAACCCCGGTGCGCGCTGATCCTGAAACGCTGGACGTGTTGGAACGCAGCGATGCCCCGGGCTATGCGGCGGTGTCCCACCTGATCCGCAATTCGGCGCTTGCAGGTCCGGATGCGGCGATCACAAAGTTCAGCGCGTCCCAGCCCTACTATCCCGCCACCCTGCATCTGCTTGCCGCCCTTGCGCAGCGGCAGATCACACTTGCCTGATCGCAGGCGTGCTCTCAGAACGTGTTGATGGATATCCCGGCAAAGACGCTCTCGTCTTCAAACCGATAGCCCGCCCGCAGGCTGACCGGCCCGTCACCCAGCCGCCGCGAGACAGCCAGTGTGGTTTCCGAGTAGGACTCGCTGCCACCGCGCGACAGCTCGAAAGCCAGTTGCGGTTCAGCCAGTGTGACCTGCCCCAGCAGAAACCACGCCCGGTCGATCGAGTTGACCTCGGCCTGAAAGTACAGCCCGCCGAACTCCATCGGGACATATCTGTCGGCGACCATCCGCAGGCCGGCCTGCGTTTCGGCATCCTCGCCATCCTCATCGACAACTCCGAAGGACGGCCCGAGTTTCAGGTTTGTTGCGGCCCCCTGCGATGTTGCGGCCAGCCGGTACATCGCACTGACACCAAAGGATTGCCCACCGTCATAGGCATTGTACGTCGCTCCGAATGTCAGCAGATCCCGCTCGACACTCAGCACCGCCGACCCGGTATCATCGCCCAGATCGAATTGCGCAAAGGTTCCGTCTGCGCGGGCGGACCCGCAGCCAAGGGAGACTGCGCAGATCAAGGCCAGACCGAAGGAGGCTGACGGGCGCGGACTTGCGACCGCAGGTTTGGCGTTTCCGCCGGGTGAAGACATCATCCCGCAAGTGTGTCGCATGTGACCGCCACGAACAACCCTTGCACGAAAATCGGTTGCACAGAGCCTGTGGTGCAGCCTGCGGGGTTGATCGTGAATCGAAAAATGCGCGCAGAACAGCCTTGATATCAGACCTGTAGCACAGGCGAGAAGCCGCCATAGATGATCCGAGATCCATCGAACGGGCAGCCGTCGCCGTCCAGCCTGGGGTCGTTCATCACGCGGGCATTGCCGGCATCGCGCGTCGCCTTGTCCGGCCATTGCGCCCAGGAAAACACGATGGCCTCGTCCGGTTTCGCGGCCACGGCACGGCGGAAATCGGTGAGCTTGCCATCGGGCACGTCGAGTTCCCACGCCTCCATGATCCAGACCGCTCCATGTTCGGCAAAGATCGGATCGCAGGCGCGGGCAAAGGCATGAAACGCGTCGCGCGCGGTTTTGGGCACGGGGATCACGAAGCCGTCGAAATACCCGCCCGGTTGCTGTGCTCCGATCTCGAACAGCGGTTCGAAAGTCCCGAAAATGGCGCGCTGACCGTCAAAGGGCATCGGGTTCTGATCGGGGCCAAGGCGCGGATCTTCCATGCCCCGGCGCAGGCCCTCGTCCTGTGCGGATTTCGAGGGCCAGCGATACCACGAAAAGACAACCGTTTCATCCGGCCTTGCCTGTACCGCCCCGGGCAGCGACGTGACCTCGCCGTTCGGCACGTCGTCGCCCCAGCCTTCGACCGCGCTTGCCAGCCCATGGCCGCGAAAGACGTCAGCCGCAAGGCGGGAATGGTCGACAAAGGCGTCGCGATTGATGGTCGGCACAGCGCCGATAAATCCCGTGATGCAGGTCATTATGGGTTCTCCTGGGTCAACTGTTTGCGTTCTGTCTTGGTGTACCGGCGTCTTGCCCGGCAAAGGGGGGGCGCTGGCTGGTGTGAATGGCGGCCACAGCACCGCAGCACTGGGTTCGGCCCCAAACGGTCAGGTCTGCTGGCCGGTCTGAAGGAGTCCCCATTTGAACCCGAAGGGATCTTGCAGCAGGCCCCAGTCGTCGCCCCAGAACTGCCGCTGGTAAGGGGCGAGCACGGTGCAGCCCGCCGCAACCGCACGGTCCCACCATGTGCGACCATCGCCCACCACCAGTTGCAGATGTCCGAAACTGGTCGAAGGGGCCGTTCCGTCCCCACCATGATCCGTCATCATCAGGCAGCCCCCGTTGATCACGATCTGAGCATGCATCAGCCCCGGCGCATCCTCGGGCATGGGCAGGCGGTCGATATCCGAAGCGCCAAAGGCGCGGGCATAGAAATCACACGCCTCGCCGGTCCGCCCTGCCATGGCCAGATAGGGTATCACGCCCTGCATGGGGTTCGTTTCTGACATCTTTTCAGCCTTTGTTTCTGTGTGGTCAGTTGTGCCCGGCACTTTAGTTTGATATCAAAATAACATGACTGACGCAACCACCGATATTCTGCCCCTCGAAACCGTTCTGCACATCCGCGACACCTGCCTGTGTCTTGCGACGCAAAGGGCGGCGCGCAGGCTGGCCCGTCGTTTTGACACCGCGCTGCGCCCCTTTGGTCTGACAAATGGTCAGTTTTCGCTGATGGTCGCACTGAACCAGCCCGAACCGCCGCCCATCGGCCGGCTGGCACCCTTTCTTGGCATGGACCCCTCGACGCTGACCGCGGCGGTCAAGCCGCTGGCCCGCCGCGGTCTTCTGACGGTCGAGCCTGATTCCGCTGACCGCCGCGCGCGTCGGCTGCGCATCACGCCCGAGGGCGTGGCGTTGATGCGCGACGCGGTCGACGTCTGGCGTGCCACCCATGCGGAACTTGATGCAGGGCTGGACGACGGCACATCAGCGGCGCTGCACCATGCGCTGGCGCAGATCAGCTAGGCCGCGCACCGGATCGCCCAATTAACAGGTTGTCCGCAATTTCATCGTGCAAACCGCGCCGCGCCCTGTCATCCGGCTTGCCAAGGGGCAGGGAAACCCTAGAATTTCCCGAAATCAACGACTTGGAAAGGGGCACTGGAATGACATGGCTTGCATCCTCGGTCATGGGCCGGCGCGGCGTCGCGCAGGCCCGTGAAGGGGCACATCATCAACTGACGGAAGACGCGCAAGGGCAGTTCCACTATGTCTATGGCCCCTACGCCAGCCCCGTGATGACGATCGCCCCAGGCGACGTGGTCGCGGTGGAAACGCTGGATGCCTTCGGCGGCGCGGTCAAGACCGAGGACGACCTGCCATCCAAAGTGCTGAACATGCCTTTCGTGAACCCGCAGAACGGCCCCATCGCCGTGACCGGCGCGAAAAAGGGCGATGTGCTGGCGGTGCATATCAAAAGCCTGCTGCCACGCGGGCCGCAGCCTGCGGGCACCACGGCGCTGATTCCCGATTTCGGCGGGCTTGTCGCAAGCAGCCTGACGCATCTGAACGCCCCCATCACCGAACGCGTCAAGAAGATGGAGGTGACCCCCGATGGCGTGAAATTCTCGGACCGGATCACCCTGCCCTACGAGCCCTTTGTGGGCACCATGGGCGTCAGCCCCGAGATCGAGGCGATCTCGTCGCTTGTGCCGGATTT
This sequence comes from Lacimonas salitolerans, assembly GCF_042677865.1. Classification (NCBI taxonomy): domain Bacteria; kingdom Pseudomonadati; phylum Pseudomonadota; class Alphaproteobacteria; order Rhodobacterales; family Paracoccaceae; genus Lacimonas; species Lacimonas salitolerans. The sequence continues at coordinate 36,569 of NZ_JBHUDD010000036.1, forward strand.
CTACGGCGGCAACATGGACCTGCCCGATGTGGCCCCCGGCGCGGTGATCTATTTCCCGGTGCAGCGGGACGAGGCGTATTTCTATATCGGCGATTGCCACGGGCGGCAGGGCGATGGCGAGCTGTGCGGCGTGGCGGTGGAGATACCGGCCACGGTGACGGTGCAGATCGACCTGATCAAGGATTGGGCAATCCCCAGCGTGCGGCTGGAGACCGAGGATTTCATCATGTCCGTCGGCAGCGCCCGCCCGATGGAAGACGCCGCACGCATGGCTTACCGCGACCTGATCCGCTGGATGGTCGAGGATTACGGGTTCGAGGAGTCCGAGGCCTATTTCCTGGCCACGCAGGCCGGAAAGATGCGCGTGGGCAACATGGTGGACCCCAAGTATTCGCTGGGCGCCTCGATGCTCAAGACCTACCTCGGCGGAACGGGAGACTGAAAAGATGGATCTGGGATTGAAGGGCCTGCGCGTGCTGGTCACCGGCGGCACCAAGGGGATCGGCCTGCACTGTGCCGAGATTTTCGCCAGCGAAGGCGCGGCGGTCTCGGTCTGTGCACGCGACGCGAAAGGCGTGACCGCCACGACCGAAGCATTGAAGGACAAGGGCGCATCGGTCTTTGGCCGGGCGGTGGATGTGTCCAACGCCCATGCGCTGAAATCATGGGTGCAGGACAGCGCCGCCGCCTTGGGCGGCATCGACATCGTGGTGGCCAACGTGTCCGCGCTGGCCGTTGCGGATGATGAAGCCGCATGGCAGGCCGGATACGAGACGGACATGATGCATTCCGTCCGGCTGGTGAATGCCGCCATGCCGTGGCTGGAAAAATCCGATGCCGCCGCGATCACGCTGATCTCGTCCGTGTCGGGGCGCGAGGTCGATTTCACAGGGCCGGCCTATGGCGCGTTCAAGGCGGCGCTGGTGCATTATGCGCAAGGGCTTGCGATGAAGCTGGCCCCCAAGGGCATCCGCGCCAACACCGTGTCGCCGGGCAACACCTATTTCGAAGGCGGCATCTGGCAGTCGATCGAACAGAACAACCCCGATCTGTTCCGCGAGGCGCTGGCGATGAACCCGATGGGCCGCATGGCCCGGCCCGACGAAATCGCGCGCGGCGTGGTGTTCCTGTCCTCGCCCGCATCCGGTTTCACCAGCGGCACCAATCTGGTGATCGACGGCGCGCTGACCAAGGGCGTGCAGCTTTAACTAGAGCTCGAATGCTTCCGGCCCTGTCACCACGGTGGCAGTGCCATCCAGCAGATCACCCGCCTCGGCAAAGAAGCCTTGTGATCCGGCCCCGTTGTTATGGCGGTCCATCGCGGCACGGTCGGTGAACCGCTCGTGCGTGACAAAGACGCAAGGATCGTCGGCGGATCGGGTGACAAAGAAGCCGATGGTCTCGGGTTCATGCGCGCGCACATACGCCCCGACCTTGAGCAGTGCCGCCTTCACGGCCTCTTCCTGCCCCGGTTTGGCACGCAGGATCGCAGTCAGGGTGAACATCGGCAGCGTCCTTTCCGGTTCATTCCGTCAGCCCCAGGTCGGTCATCATCGCCTCGCGCATCACGAATTTCTGCGGCTTGCCGGTGGCGGTCATCGGCATCTCGGCCACGAAACGGATGTGGCGCGGTATCTTGTAATGGGCGATCTTGCCCTTGCACCAGTCGCGCAAGGCGTCGGCCGTCATCTGCGCTCCGGGCCGCAGGATCGCCCACATCGCCACCTCCTCTCCGTATTTCGGATCGGGCAGGCCAAAGACCTGCGCCTGCGCGATGTCGGGGTGGGTGGTCAGGAATTCCTCAACCTCGGCGGGATAGATATTCTCGCCACCCCGGATCAGCATATCCTTGGACCGGCCCGTGATCCGGCAATAGCCCTGCGCATCAATGGTGGCCAGGTCGCCGGTGTGCATCCATCCACCACGCAGGGCCTCGGCGGTGCGGTCGGGGTCGTTCCAGTAGCCTTTCATCACCAGATAACCGCGTGTCAGCAATTCGCCCTGCTGACCAACCGGCAGGGTGCGCCCCTGGTCATCGACAACCTTGCATTCGACATGGGGCTGGATGCGCCCGACGGTCGACACGCGCCGGTCCACCGGATCATCCACCGCCGACTGGAACGAGATCGGGCTGGTTTCCGTCATGCCATAGCCGATGGTGATCTGGTCGCAGTGCATCCTTTCGATCACCCGGCGCATCAGCGGTTCGGGGCACGGTGCGCCCGCCATGATGCCGGTGCGCAAGGAGCGCATGTCGAAGCTTTGAAATTCCGGGTGATCCAGCATCGCCTGAAACATCGTCGGCACGCCATGCAGGGCGGCGCAACCCTCGGCGTCGATGGCGGCAAGGGTGTCGCGGGCATCGAAGGCCTCGCCGGGGATGACTATGCGCGCGCCATAGGCACAGGCCGCCAGATTGCCCAGCACCATGCCGAAACAGTGATAGAACGGCACCGGGATGCACAGCCCCTCGCCCGGTTGCAGGCGCATGCAACGGGCGGTCGAAATCGCATTGTTCACGATGTTGCGGTGGCTGAGGGTGGCTCCCTTGGGGGCGCCCGTGGTGCCGCTGGTAAACTGGATGTTGATTGCATCATCGGGGTGCAGGCTGGCACTGATCGCGTCCAGCCGGGTGCGCACCGCGCGGTTGCCCCGCTCCATCAGGTCTTCGAATGCCAGCGCCCCGGCGCGCGGGTTTGGCCCAAGCTGCACCACCGCGCGCAGCGACGGCAGGCGCGCGGCACGCAACCGGCCCGGCGGGCAGGTCGCCATTTCGGGGGCCAGTTCGGTCAGCATCGCCATGTAGTCCGACGATTTGAACTGTGGCGCGACGATCAGCGCCGAGACACCGACCTTGTTCAGCGCATAGTCCAGCTCGGACGTGCGATAGGCCGGGTTGATGTTCACAAGGATCGCGCCGATCCGGGCCGTGGCAAACTGCGCCAGCAGCCATTCGGGCCGGTTGGGCGCCCAGATGCCCACGCGGTCGCCCTTGTAGACCCCGATCGACAGCAGCCCCGCCGCCAACCGGTCGATCAGGCGGGCAAACTCGGCATAGCTCCATCGATCGCCGGTCTGCCGGAACACTGCCGCCGTGCGCGTGCCGTGACGGCGGACAACTTCGGCCAGAAAACCCGGGATCGTCGCATCAATCAACGGACGGTCGGTGGATCCCGCCACGTGCGACAGCCCGTTTGCGGGGCGGATGCCCGGCCGCGATGTGATCCTTGCCGACATGCCCCCTCGCCTTCCCTACATCGTCCGCCAGTCGCCTGCCTGTTCGAACGCGCCCGCCGCCCGGTAGATCGTGCTTTCGTCATACCGCCGTCCGATCAGTTGCAAACCGATGGGCAGGCCGTCGGACATCCCGCAGGGGATCGACATGGCCGGATGGCCCGTCACGTCAAAGGGCGATGTGTTGGGCAGCATCTCGAACGCGCGCTGCGTCCACAGCGCAAGTGGGCTGTCGGCGGGCGGCAGCGGCGTGGCCTTCATCGGGGTGGTGGGCATCAGCAGCAGGTCATAGGATGCCAGCACCTTGTTGTATTCCTCGCGCAGTTGCCGGGCCAGGTTCTGCGCCTTGGCGTAATACCGCCCGCGCGTGTGTTTCAGGTGATACTGCCCAACGAACATCGAGATCTTGAGCGTATCCGACAACTCGTCCGCGCGGCTGCGCCAGTTGGAATGATGATCCAGCAACGACGTTGTATACAGCCCCTCCCACCCGGTGCCAAAGCCGTTGCCCAGCATCATCTGGTTGGTCAGCCCCTCAAGCCCGATGGGGGTCCAGATCGCCGGGCCGTGCAGGTGCCAGGGGATCGAGATGTCATCGACGGCGGCCCCCAGACGGCGGAACATCTCGGCCCCCGCCCGCACCGAAGCATCGACATCCGCCTCGGATTGCGGATGGCCGAAACCCTCCTTGACCACCCCGATCCGCAGGCCCGAAACACCCCGGTTGACCGCAGCGGTGTATTTGTCGGTCACCACATCATACTGGCGCGGATCCAGCCCGTCGGCGCCCGCAATCACCTCAAGCATCAGGGCGTTGTCCATCACGGTCTGGGTCATCGGGCCCGCGTGGTCGATGGTGTTCTCGATCGGCATGATGCCGGAATAGGGCACAAGCCCATGCGTGCCCTTCATCCCGTAGACGCCACAGAACGAGGCCGGCATGCGGATCGAGCCGCCCTGATCGCCACCGATGGCCATATCCACCAGCCCCGCCCCCACCAGCGCGCCCGACCCCGAGGATGAGCCGCCCGCCGAAAACCCGTGCTTGTGCGGGTTGTGCACTGGCCCGGTGGCATTGGTGTGGCTGCCGCCGGACAGGCAGAAGTACTCGCAATGCGCCTTGCCCACGATGGTGGCCCCCGCATCCAGCAGCCGGGTGACGACCGTGGCATCCAGATCGGGGGTATACCCCTTGAGCGTGGCCGCGCCGTTCATCATCGGCACACCGGCAAGGCAGACGTTGTCCTTGAGCGCAACGGTCCGCCCCAGCAGCGGGCCGCGCGGCGCGCCCTTGATTTCGGTTTTCACATACCAGGCGTTCATCGGGTTTTCTTCGGTCGTGGGCCGGTGACCCGAGGTGCGCGGATAGAGCACCGGCGGCAGGTAGTCGGGCAGTGAATCCACGATGTCATAGGCATCCAGCGTGCCCTGCATCACGTCCAGAAACTCCTGCACGCGGGCGTCGGACATGTTCATGCCCAGCTCGGAAACGATGTCTTTCATCTGCGAATGGGTGGGGCGCTGGACGGTCATGTAGGACATCCTTTCTTGCAACGGTGCCGGTGCGGCGGACCTTGGGTCTTGTTTCGGCATGGGGCCGTTTGCGGCACTGGCCGGGGCCCTGGGGGCGGCCTGGGCGGCCGGTGGCCTGTCGGTCTTGAGCGCGGCCACGACATTTGGCATCGGCTTCGCCGCGCCACCACTGCCCGCACCAAAGCCGGTGAATTCCTCGATCAGGGCGGGGTCTGCGGCCTCGGAGCCCGACACCTCGCCCATGATGCGGCCCTTCTGGATCAGCAGCACGCGATCCGACAGCGCGGTGATGAAATCAAGGCTCTGTTCGACCAGCACGATGCTGACGCCCTCGCGGCGGTTCAGCTCTTTCAGCAGGTCGATGATCTCGTCGATGATCGAGGGCTGGATGCCCTCGGTCGGCTCGTCCAGCAGGATCAGGTCAGGCTCGGACACCAGACAACGGGCCAGCGCCAGCAACTGCTGCTCGCCGCCCGACAGCGCCCCGCCGTCACGATCCAGCAGGCGTTCCAGACGCGGGAAATCCGCCATCACGCGGTCGATCGCCGCGTCCTCGTCCAGATCATGCGCGGCGACACCCATGCGCAGATTGTCACGCACGCTGAGGGTGGGAAAGATCCCCCTGCCCTGCGGCACATAGCCGACGCCAAGCTGCGCCCGGCCCGATGACCGCAGCCGACCCATGTCCTGCCCGTCGAACATCATGCTGCCGCCAGATGCCGGGATAATGCCCATCAGGGTTTTCAACAGGGTCGATTTTCCCATGCCGTTGTGGCCCAGCACGCCCAGGATCTCGCCCTCGGAGACGCTCAGGTCGATCCCGTGCAGCACCGGCACCCGGCCATAGCCCGCGCGCAGGCCCGATACTTTCAAAAGCGTGCTCATGCGCGATGCCCCAGGTAAACTTCGCGCGCGCGCTTGTCCGCCGAAATGGCGTCCATCGTGTCCTCCATCAGGATGCCGCCTTCGTGGAACAGCGTGACTGTCTGCGAAATCATGCGGATGAACTGCATGTCATGCTCCACCACGATCAGGGCCGAGGTCTTGTTGATCTCTTCGATCAGCTCGGCGGTGCGGAACGTTTCCTCGTGCGTCATGCCGGCAGCGGGTTCATCCAGCAGCACCAGCCACGGTTCCGCCGCGACGACCATGCCAAGTTCGACCCACTGGCGCTGCCCGTGGGCCAGACGGCCCAGTTGCATCCGGCGGATGTCGCCCAGGCGCAGCCGCTCGATCGTTTCGGCGGTGACGCTGCGCGCGCGGCGGTCGTCATGCCAGCGGCGGGCAGACACCCAGATGTTTTCCTCGGCGCTCAGACCGTCAAAGACGTTTGGCACCTGCGTCTTGATGCCCACGCCCAGGCTGGCGACCTGAAACGGCTCGGCCCCGGTCATGGCCTGTCCCCGGATCATCACCTCGCCCGCCGTGGGGGTCAGCTGCCCGGTGAGGCATTTGAAGAATGTCGACTTGCCCGCCCCGTTCGGCCCGATCAGGCAGCGCAATTCGCGGTCGAACAGGGTGAAATCCACCTGATCCACCGCCCGCACGCCGCCGAAATGCATGCACAGGCCCCGGGTTTCGACAACCACATCTCCGCGTTGGCGGCTCATTCCGTGCCCTCCGCTCTGGCGGCCCGACGGCGGCGCGTGCGCGTCGGGTTTTTTTTGCGGCGCGCGTTTACCCAGTCGATCACCGTGGGCGCGACGCCCTTGGGCACCAGCAGCACGAACACGATCAGGATCGCGCCCAGCACCAGGTTGTTGTTGAACAGGCTTTGCCCGCCCAGGGCCGAAGTCAGGTAGAACAGCGCAAAGGTCGCCCCGATCGGACCGATCAGCGTGCCGCGCCCGCCGACGATCACCCAGATGATCGTCAGCGCAGCGTTGTACAGGCTGAACACATCCGGCGTGATCCGCCCCACCCCGTTGCAGAACAGCACGCCCCCGATGGCGGCGATGCCTGCCCCGATGGTGAAGATGCCCAGCTTGTAAAGGCGCGAGTCATAGCCCAGCAGTTCCGCACGCAGCTCGTTTTCACGGATGGCGACGCAGACGCGCCCGAACTTGGTGTTCACCAGCCAGCCGGTGAAAAGGTAACACAGGATCAGCGCGGCCATCGCGACGTAGAACACATGCTCGGGGAACAGAAAGCTGCGCGCGTCCCACGGCAGGTTGATGGGCGGTGATGACACCCCGTTGAATCCGCCCAGCAGCGCATTGCCGATCTTGTACTCCGGCCCCGAGGTGCGGCGGATCAGCGAAAAGAAGATCAGCGTCACGGTCAGGGTGATCACGCCCAGATATACATCCGACACCCGCCCGAAAAAGATGAAATACCCCAGCGCGGCGGCAAAGGCCGAGGTGACCAGCACCGCCATCAGGATCGCCCAGGTCGAGCCACCGAAATTGATGGCCGAGATCGTGTAGACATAGGCCCCCAACCCGAAGAACGCGACCTGACCAAAGCACAGGATACCGCCATAGCCCCAGACCAGCGCGAGGCTGAGCGCCAGCACCGCAAGTGCTATGGCCGTTGTCAGGTTGATGATGGTGAACAGTTGCAGCACCTGGGGTGCGGCGAACATGAACACCACGCCCAGCAGGGCATAAACAAAGGTGGGGCGCATCTGGCGCAACATGCCGCCGTTCATAGCGATTTCCGGAAAAAGCGGCCGGTGATCCCGCGCGGCATCAGGCGCAGCAACACGATGGCGGCCAGCAGCAGCGCGATCTCGCCAAAGGTCGATCCCGCGATGAACGAGAATATGCCGTTCAGCCCGCCCAGCAGCACCGACCCCGCGGCAGTGCCCGCAAGGATGGCCGATCCGCCCGAGATGACGGTGATGAAGGCCTTGGCGATATACGTGGCCCCGATCGTGGGCAGCACCCCGGTCATCGGTGCCAGCAACCCGCCTGCAAGGCCGGATACAGCGGCCCCCAGACCAAAGGTGATCATGTAGATGCGGCTGGTGGACACGCCCAGCGACGAGGCCATTTCGGCATTCTGCATCGTGCCGCGCGCCAGCAGGCCCAGCTTGGTAAAGCGCAGCGTCAGCCAGACCGCGAACAGCAGCGCGATGGTGATCCCGATCAGGAACAGCTCATACCCCGAGGCGGAATAGTCACCGAACCGCAGGACGCCAAGCGGCGGCGAGACGGTGGTGGCGGTCGACGCGCCAAAGATCGAGGTGACAATCCCCACCAGCAGCAGCGACAGCCCCCAGGTGGCCAGCAGCGTGTCGACCATCCGGCCATAGAGCCAGCGGATCAGCAGCCGTTCGACGATCACGCCGATGATGCCCACGACCAGCGGCGCAAGGATCAGCATCGCAACCCAGATATTCACCCCGGCATTGGTCGCCACGACGACCGTGTAGCCGCCCAGCATCAGAAATTCGCCATGCGCAAGGTTGATCACCCGCATCATGCCAAAGATGATCGCAAGACCAAGGCTGATCAGGGCCAGGTTCGCGATGACATAGGCCAGTTGCAGGCCGATCGCAGCCACGAGATCCAAGGGGCTCTCCGTCTCTGTCTGGATCGCGGTGGTGCGGAGGGCACGCGGCCGCGGTATACTTCAGGGGTGCGCCGGGATCACATGACCCCGGGCGCGTATCGTTCAGGACGGCAGGCCGGTCACTCGATCCCGGCGGCGGCAAGACCGTTTTCAAAGTAGAACACCGACTGATCCGGGTTTGCCACCAGGTCGCAGACAAGCTGCGTGTCGGTCGGCGGCTGCGCCTCGTAGCTTTCGACGATGTTGAACTCCTGATCCTGCAATTCGCCCAGCACAACGTTCTGGATCGCGTGGTTGGTCTGCGGGTCGATGGTGATCGGACCGGACGGGCCAACATAGGTCAGGCCGGATTTCAGCGCCGCCGTCACCTCGGCATGCTCGATACTGCCGGCCATCTTGACCGCCTCGGCCCACAGCATCGCCCCCTCGTAGGAGCGCACCGTCAACTCGTTCATGGTGGCGCGGTTGTCACCGAACTTGGCATCCATGCGCGCGAGGAACGCCTCGTTCTCGGGGTTCTGCACGCCCTCGAAATAGGAATAGGCCGCCAGCAGCCCGTTGCCCTCTTCCGCCGAGATCAGCTTGTGCTCGTTGCCGATGCCAAAGGTGGTCGAGGCGATGGGGATTTCCGCGTTCATGCCCGCCGCCGCATATTGACGGTAGAACGACACATGCGCGCCGCCGACCAGACCCGAGAACACCAGATCGGGCTTGGCCTGCTGGATCTTGTTGATGGTCGGGCCAAAGTTGGTGACATCCAGCGGGAAGAACTCGACCTCCAGCGTCTCGCCGCCGTTTTCCTTGACGAACCGCTCGACCCACTGGGCGATGATCTGGCCATAGTTGTAGTCGGCGGCGATGATATAGGCCTTCTTGCCCCATTTGTTCATCGCGTAGGGCACGACCTTGGCCACCGTCTGCGCGGGGGTGGAGCCGGTGTTGAAGTTGTTGAAATCGCAAACCCCGCCTTCGTACTGGGTGTTGTAGAAATACAGCGTCTTGAAACGCGCCAGCGTCGGGCGGATCGCCTCGCGGCTGGCCGAGGTGATGCCGCCATGCACGGTCGCGGCGCGGTCGCCTGCGGCGGCCTGCGTGGCATACTGGGTGTAGAACTGGATGGTGGACTGGGCGTCATACATCTTCAGCTCGACCTCGCGGCCCAGCAGGCCCCCGGCGGCATTGATGTCGTCGATGGCAAGGCTGGTGGCGTCGGCCATCGCGGTGCCGTAGATGTCCAGCCCCCCCGACAGGTCAAGGATCGAGGCAAAGATGATCTTGTCGCTGCCCTGCGCGCGCCCGATGATCGGGGCCGATGTCAGGGCCAGCGCGGACGATCCGGCAAGGAAGCTTCTACGCGAAAAAGTCATGGCAGTCTCTCCTGGTGGGTTGTGACATGTGCGGTGCCCTGAGCAGGCAAACCGCATCAGTCCTTGGATTCGGACGTTTTTCCGTCCGTTTTTGTGTCGCGGCCCGTTTTTGTATCAGAGCCGGGGCCGCTGCTGCGACGGTCAAGCTGTGCGGTGACACCGCGCACCCCGTCACCGATATTCATGCCGACCTCTTCGCCAAGGCGCTGGACCGCGGGCAGTTGCAGCGCCATAGACAGCACGCCATCGACCAGCTGGTTGACCGTGCCGCCCTCGCCGCCCGATCCGGCCTCGCCACCCGGACCACCGGCGCGGCCCATCCCGGTGATGTGGTTGATGCGGATGCTTTCGATCTTTTCGGCGGGCTTGAGCATGCGCTCGACCACGTCGGGCAGGGTCGTGATGCGCGCCTCGTCCAGCTTCATCGCCATCAGTTCGATGCTCTGGCTGTTCTCGGCGCTGATGACGGCGCTGCGGCCCTCGGCCTCGGCCAGCAGACGGGCCTTCTGCGCCTCGGCGCGTTCCAGCATCGCCTTGGCCTCGGCCTCGGCCATGGCCAGCAGGGTGCCCACCTCGGACCGGACACGCGTGTCATCGACCTCGGCCTGTTCGGCGGCGCGGATCAGGGCCAGAACCTTTTCGCGATCGGCAGCGGCCTGCTCGCGGATGGTGCGCACCTTTTCCTCGGCCTCGGCCCCGGCGGCGGTGGCGGCAATCGCCTCGGCCTCGGCATGGGCTTCCTCGACCCGCTTGGCGGCCAGCCGCACGGCGTTGTCGGTCTTGGCCAGCGCGGTGGACAGGTCCGAGGCCAGCGTCTGTTCACGCAATTCGCGGTCCTTGCTGATCTCGGTCAGGCGCACTTCGCGTTCGCGGGCGATCCGGGCGGCCTCGCGGCGTTTTTCCGAATTGGCCTGCTCTTCCGCCGTTTCCGCCATCGAGCGGGACCGCGCGATCTCGATCTCGCGCTGCTGGGTGATCATCGCCTCTTCTTCCTCACGGCTGATGGTCAGCTTGCGCTTGGTGGCGTCCAGATGGCTTTGGCGCACGGCCACCTCGGCATCGGCCTCGATCGCGGCGCGTTCCTTCTTGTTGACCGCGATGATCTCAGCCAGGCGGCGCATCCCCAGCGCGTTGAAGGCGTTGTTCTCGTCCAGCGCATGAAACGGCGTCTGGTCGATCCGGCTCAGCGAGACGGATTCCAGCAGCAGGCCGTTTTGCGCCAGATTGTCGGTCAGCACATCCGACACCTCGCGCGCATAGCCCGCGCGATTGTCCTGCAACTCGTCCATCGTATAGCGCGCGGCGACCGACAGCATGGCGTCGACCAGCTTGCCCTCCAGCGTTTCAGCCAGATCGGCCGAGCGAAAGGACTTGCCCGCCAGCGCCTGCGCGGCCGTGGCGACACCTTCGGCGGTGGCCCGGACACGGACATAGAATTCGGCCCCTATGTCGACCCTCAGACGATCCTTGGTGATGATCGATTTCGGCCCCAGCCGTTCGATCTCCAGCTTCGAGGTGCGCATGTTCACCTCGGACACCTTGTGCAGGAACGGCAGCGCGATACAGCCGCCGTCCAGCACGACCCGCTGCCCCCCGGCCCCGGTGCGCACAAGGCTGATCTCGCGGGTGGCCTTGCGGTAGTACCGGTTCAGGAAAAGGATCAGCAGAACGGCGACGACAAGCAGGATGACCAGAGTGACAAACACCGTCATGACAAACGCTCCCAGTGGGCCGGGTCGGTCGTGGCAACCGGACGGCTTTATTGTTTTTGCGGGAATCGCAGGCGGCGGCAGGGTGCCATGCATTCGCGATCCTTACCCAAGGTAAGCGGCGATTCGAAATTCCGTCAATCGTCCTGACAGGCTGATTTAAGTCCAGAATTTTGAGACGCATGATGCCAGTTCGGGCATCGTTTTTTCCGTGCTGCAAAATTGCACAGCCACGGGATGCAATTCTGCAAAAGCAGGCAAAAGATGAATTTCGGCCAAGAGTCAGCCCTGCGCGACCGTCCACGCTGTCTCGATGCCGATCCGCAGCGCCGTGATCATATCCTCCTGATTCATCGAGGCATAATCGGCGCGCTGGTGCATCTCGAGCGCGCCCTCTGCCGCCACCTGATCCAGCAACTCTGCCACCTGCGCGGGCAGATAGGGCAGATGCACAAATCCCGCCATCGTGTCCGGATGATGCTGCGCGCAATGATGCAGCGTGATGTAGGATGTGGCGTTGCACAGGTATGTGCCCGCGCTGCCCGACTGCCGGCAGGGCAGACCCGCCGCACGAATCGCCGCCTGCATCGCGTCGGCGGGCAGAGTGGACAGATACCCATCCGGGCCGTCCCCGATCACCTTGCCGTTCTGGCGGTGTCCGGTGGCATCGGGCAGTTCGAACCACGACCAGTTGGCCGCCACCCGCTCGATCCGCACCATCGCCTCGCCCGGCCACAAGCCCAGCGAGATGATGATTCTTGGGCGCAGCTCGTCGATCAGGGCTGGCATCCGGCGGCACATCGCAGCAAAATCGACGGGCAGGACATGGCTGCGGATCAGCGCACCGCCGATCCGGTCCCCGTCCAGAGCCCGCGCCACCTGCTCGGACGGATTGTCGCTGCGTCCGCCATAGCCCTGAAACCCCGTCACAAGGATCATCCGCACTCTCCCTACAGGTTGTCCCGGCGGGCTGGCCGTCGATCAGAACCGCAGGGTGAACGCCCGGCTCAGGCCCACGCGGACGGCCCATTGGTCCTCGGATCCGGCCTGCGTGATCGGGCTGTCTGCCGCATCGTTCAAAAGCTTGCTGTAGGTCAGCAGCCCTTCGATGGCCCAGCGGTCGTCGATCCGGTAGATCGCGCCAAACTCGACACCTGCGCCCAGGGCACCGCCATCGGCGTCGAACGCCCCGAAGGCCGAGGCGGCGGCCTCGGTCGGGCTCACGCCGAAATAGGTGCTGGCATAGGTGCTGTTGCCCAGGTTCACCCGGGGGCCCGCAGTCAGGGTCCAGCGGTCCGTGGGCCGAAAGATCGCGTCCGCCCCCAAGGTGGCGGTCACGCCGTCATGCCCCCCGAACCCCTGCCGCACGTCGCCGAAGGCCTGCCAGTTGGTTTCGCGGTAGATCACGCCGAAACCCAGCTCGACCGCGGCGTCAATGTCCTCAAGCCCGGCAAGCTCGGGGTTGTCGGCCACATCACGCGAGCCGATGAACTTGAACGCACCGCGAAAGGCCAGACCGTTGCGGGGGATGTTGCCGATGCCATCGCCAAAACTGGCACTGCCCCAGTTCAGGCTGCCGAAGGTAAAGCCCAGATCGGGCATCGCCTCGATCTCGTCCGACCCGGGATAGGCAGGCCCGGCCCCGACACCGCCGCGCAGGGCAAAGTTGAACGACCGCTCCTGCGCGACCACGGGCAAGGCCGCCCCAAGGGACGCGGCGACGGACAGGGCAAAAACGGCAGACAAACGCATGAACTTGGCCTTTCAGGATCAAATAGTGTCATCGAGACACATAGCATAGAAGCGACCCGGCACCAGAACACTTGATCCCGATGCGCAACGCGTGCGTGTTATCCACCAGGCTGAAGCGTTCCCAAGGGGCTATTTGATGAAGTGGTGCCCCCACACGGACTCGAACCGCGGACCTACTGATTACAAATCAGTTGCTCTACCAGCTGAGCTATAGGGGCACTGCGCAGGTGGATACGCAAACCACCCGGCCCGTGCAAGAGGGAATGATCACCTGTTTGCCCGCGCAAGCATGCCCACAGCCGCAAGACCAACGGCGATCACCAGCATTGCCGCCGGGGCGGCATCGCCCAGGTTCTCGAGGCTGGCCTGGTCATGCACCCGCGTGGCCAGCGTGTTGAAGTTGAAGGGCCGCAGCAGCAGCGTGGCAGGCAGTTCCTTGACGCAATCCACGAACACCAGCAACAGCGCCGAGCCGACAGAGGCACGGATCAGAGGGTAATAGATCTGCCCCAGCACCTGGCCTTGCGTGCGCCCAAGGCTGCGCGCAGCCATTGGCAGGCTGGGCGAAACCCGCCCCATCGCCGCATCGGCCGCCCCTTGCGCAATCGCAAAGAACCGCACCGAATAGGCCAGCACCAGCGCAAAGGACGACCCCGTCAGCACCAGCCCGATGTCGATGCCTGTCATCGCCTCGACCCCGTCGGCCAGCGTGTGGTCGATCACGGCCAGCGGGATCAGGATACCCACCGCCAGCACCGCGCCCGGTGCGGCATAGCCGATGGTGGTCAGCGGTTGCAGGTTGCGCGGCAGGGTCCGGCCGGACAATCGCACGCCGTAGACCATGAACACCCCTGCCAGAACGGTGACGATCGCCGCGGCGCCCGCCACGGTGACCGTGTTCCACAGCGCGCGCAGCAATTCGGGATCGGTCCAGCGATCTGTGTTGGCCAGCGCGTGATGGCCGATCACGCTGGCAGGCAGAACAAAGCCGATGCCGAAGGGCAGGAAACACAGCGCGAATGTCAGCCAGGCCCGCCAGCCGCGCAGGGCCTGTTTCGGCACCGGGCGGTGACGGCCCGACATGTTGAAGAACCGCAGCCGGCGACGGCTGTATTTCTCCAGCGTGACCAGCGCTATCACCAGCACCAGCACCACGGTGGCGATCTGTGCCGCCCCGCCCGCGTTGTTGCCGTCCAGCCAGACGCTGAAGATGCCCATGGTCAGGGTCTGCACGGCAAAGTAATCCACCGTGCCGAAATCGTTGACCGTTTCCATCATCACGATCGCCACGCCCGCCGCGATGGCCGGGCGGGCCAGCGGCAGACCGACACGGGCGAACCGGGTCAGCGGCCCTGCGCCCAGGCTCATCGCCACTTCCTCGCTGGCGCCCGATTGTTCGCGCAGCGCCGCGCGGGTCAGCAGGTAGACGTAAGGATACAGCGCCGCGGTCAGGACGATGATCGCCGCCCCCATCGAGCGGATCTCCGGAAACCAGTAATCGCGCGAGTTCTGCCAGCCGAACACATCTCGCATCGCCGTCTGCACCGGCCCGGCATACTCCAGCAGATCGACCAGCGCATAGGCCCCGACATAGGCCGGGATCGCCAGCGGCAGCAGCAACAGCCATTCCAGCCAGCCCGAGAACGGAAACCGGTAGCGCGAGATCAGCCACGCCGCCCCCGTGCCCACCATGCCCGACAACACCCCCACCGACAGCATCAGCACGGCGGTGTTGGTCAGGTAGCGCGGCAAGGTGGTGGCGATCAGATGCGGCCAGATGTTTTCCGACGGGGTCAGCGCAATCACCAGCACCGACAGGATCGGCGCCAGCACCACGGCGGCGATCACCACCGCGCCCAGCGACCACAGCCCGCCACCGGGCAGCCCGCGCCGCGCGCGTGTCTGGTTGATGCTTGTGTCGGTCATGCGCTCCCCTTGCCCGAAACCGGTTTAACTGTCCAGAAAAAGGCGTATATTGCCCGCCTGACAGGTTCACACAATACCGGAAAACCCGATGCAGGTTATCCTCCATGCAGGCGCTCATAACACCGACGAGGACCGCCTGATCAAATGCCTTTTGCGCAACCGCGACGATTTTCGTCAACGCGGCATCGCCGTGCCGGGGCCGTCGCGCTATCGCCGCCTGATCCGCGACACGCTGCACGCCATGGCGCAGGGGCACCTGGCCCCCGATGCGCGCAACATCCTTCTGGATTCGATCCTCGAGGAGGACCAGCCCGAGCGTGTGCTGCTGTCCAACGACAACTTCTTTTGCGTGCCCAAACTGGCCGTGGGCAAGGGTGTGTTCTACCCCCGGGCCGAGATCAAGCTGGCCCAGACCTGCGACCTGTTCGACGGCGATCAGGTCGAGCTGTTCCTGGCCATCCGCGATCCGGCCACGTTTCTGCCTGCGGTGTTTGCCGCCAGCCCCGATACCACCTTTGCCGATTTCATCGACGGGACCGACCCGCGCGACCTGCTCTGGTCGGAACTGATCGCGCGCATCCGCGCCCATGTGCCGCAGATTCCCGTCACCGTCTGGTGCAACGAGGATACGCCCCTGATCTGGGCGCAACTGATCCGCGAAATCGCCGCGCTGGAGCACAATGAAAAGATCGTCGGCGGGTTCGACCTGCTGTCCGAGATCATGTCCAAGGCCGGGATGAAACGCTTTCGCGCCTATCTCAAAGAGCATCCCAACATGAACGAGATCCAGAAACGGCGGGTGATTTCCGCCTTTCTGGACAAGTTCGCGATCGAGGAAGAGATCGAGGAAGAGCTTGACCTGCCCGGCTGGACCGATGAGCTGGTCACCGAGCTGAGCGAAAGCTATGACGAGGACGTGTTCCGCATCGGGCGGATGCAGGGCGTGACCCTGCTTTCGCCCTGATCCGCTTCAGCCCATGCCAAGGGCGGTCTTGTACATCTCCAGCACCGCCTCTTCCTCGGCGATGTCATCGGGCTCACGCTTGCGCAGGGCAATGACCTTGCGCAGGACCTTGGTGTCGTAGCCCCGCGATTTTGCCTCGGCCATGACCTCTTTCTGCTGGTCGGCGATGTCCTTCTTTTCCATCTCCAGCCGCTCGAACCGCTCGATGAACTGGCGCAGCTCATCTGCGGTCACGCGGTAGGTGGCGTCGCCCGGTTTGTCGTTCTCATCGATCATCGCGTCTGTCCTGCCCGTGTTCTTGATGCCTCAGGCCCCTGTCCTAGCGCCCGGCCCCCGCCCCCGCAAGGGGGATGCGTTGCGCGTGGGCGCGCAGCGGGTTTGTTGCGCGCGCCCGCCCGATGCGCTAGGTCGCGCGCAACGAACATGCAAAGGGAACACAGCATGGAAATCCTTGTCTGGGTCGGGGCGGGCGTGTCGGTTCTGGGCCTTGTGGGACTGATCTGGTCGATCCTGCGGGTCGCCCGCGCCAAGCGTGCCAATCTCAGCGACGAAGACCTGCGCGCCGCAGTGCAAAAGGTGGTGCCTCTGAACATGGGCGCGCTGCTGCTGTCGGTGCTGGGGCTGATGATGGTTATGGTCGGCATTTCGCTGGGTTAACCCGGTATCCGGCGCCGGTGCTTGCCGACCTTGTTCAGCGCATCGAAGGTTTCGCCGTTCCTGACCAGCGCCGCAAAGCCCGGATCGGGGGTATACAGCGCCGCGTCCTCGGGCATCAGCCGGGTCAGGGCGCGCTGGACCTCGAACAGCCCGGCCAGATCGGCGGCCTTCATCGGACCACCGCGCCAGCGCGGAAAATGCACGCCCAGCACGCAGCCCAGATCGATGTCCGACGGGCGCAGCGCCACATCCGCCCGCAGCATGCGCGCCCCGGCATTGGCCATGGCGGCGATCACGCACAGGCGGATCTCGTCTTCTGACAGGGCCAGCGGCGGCGGCAGGGTGTCGAACAACAGCTCCATAAGCCCGTCATCCACCTGCAAACGCCCCTGCGCACCCCAGCGATAAAACCCCACCCCCTCGGCCCGGCCCATGCGGCCCGCCGTCACCAGCCGGTCCAGCGCCTCCAGATGCAGCGCGGCGAAATCCGCATCGCGCGCCATCAACCGTCCGCGCGTCAGCACGACCTGCGTGCCGATCATGTCGATCTGGCGGAAAATACCCTGCGGCAGGCCCCATTGCGCCATCACGCGGTCGATGCGCTCGATCGGCACGCCCTGCGCCAGCATCGCCAGCCCTGCGTCGCGCCCGGCGGCCAGTATCCGTTCGCCCAGCGTGCCGCCCCCCGTGCCCGCGCGCAGCGCCACGCGCCCCAGCCGGCCGCGCACCAGATGCGCCACGCTGGCCACGGCCCAGCCTTCGGTCTGGTGCCCCGGGATCACCTCGACCAGACGGGCCGGGCCGATGGGTGCATGAAAATGCAGCCCCAGAACGCGGGCAGGAACAGTGCTGGCCTGCGCCATCGGATCAATGGGCAGCAACCCCGATTGCGAGGCCAGAATGGTGCCCGGCCCCGCCACCGCCGACAGCGCGGCAAAGACCTGCGCCTTGGTGCGGGGCACCTCGGCCACCGCCTCGATGATCAGCCCCGCCTGCCCCAGATCGGCCAGCGACTTGCTGCCCTGCCATCTGGTCAGGGCATCGGGCGCGCGGGCATCCATGTCGGCAATGCGCTGGCGCGCGGCATCCAGTGCCTCGTCCGTGCGTTCGAACTGCACCACGGGCAGGCCTGCCCCAAGGAACAATCGCGCGATGGCACAGGCCGTGGGGCCACCGCCCACGATCCCGACCCGGTCGATCGGGCGCGCAGCACCGGGGCGCGCCTCGGGGATATTGGCCGCGCGGCGTTCGGCGCGCTGGATATGGATCAGCGCACGCGACTGTTTGGACTGGCGGGCATCCTCGAACACCTGCTCTTCCAGCGCCAGGCCGGCCTCGAACGGCAGCAGCAGCGCCGCCTCGACCGCGGCCACCACGTCGCGGCTGGCGGGAACGGGGTTTGCGGCCACGTCCTCACGCCGCTTGGCGATCTCGGCCTGATAGGCCATGGGATCGTCAAAGCCGTCGGTCAGGTCGCGGGTGGGCAGGCGCCTGGCATCCGCCAGATCACGGGCCAGCGTGACCGCCGCCGCCACGGCATCCGGCACGTCCAGCGCGTCAAACAGCGCGGGCACCGTTGCGGCGGGCAGTTGCCGCGCCGACAACAACAGATCCAGCGCCGCACCGGCCCCCACCAGCCGCGGCAGGCGCTGTGACCCGCCCGCCCCCGGCGTGAGACCAAGCGACAGATCGCCCAGCGCGATCTGCGTGCCCGCCTGCGCCACCCGGGCGGTCGCCGCCAGCGCCAGTTCCAGCCCCGCGCCGGTCGCCGCCCCGCACAGCGCCGCAACCACGGGCTTGCCCAGCCCCTCGATCCGGTTGGCCAGATCGCCGGGCGTGGGCGCCGCCAAAGGCGCAGAAAGCTCGCGCAGGTCCAGACCGCCGCAGAAATGCCCACCCTGCCCCGTCAGCACAACGACGCGCAACTCGTCATCCTGCGCCACGCGGTCCAGCGCGCGCATCAGCGCCGCTCGCAGCGGCATTGACAGCATGTTGACCGGAGGATTGGTCAGCGACACGACCGCCAATTCGCCCTGCCGGTCGATCCGCACGAAATCAGAACTGTCACTCACTCACACCTCCCGCAGGCGGGCTGCCTGTGCTGCCTTGACATCATATTGACGAAAGCCAAGCCAGAAACGCAAGCCCTAGCCGCGCGGAAGGACGTTTATACAAGGTGTTGCGCGGATCGCTGCCAGATCATGCCGGTTTCAGATCGGCATGTTGTCGAAACGGTCCTCGGCGGCAGCATCGGTCAGTATCTGGTCCAGATCGCGCAGCCGCTGGGGCACAGGCGTGCCCTCGGCGCGCAACTTGGCCATCATGACATGCAGGCGGGCCTGAACCTCGTCGCGCATCTCGTCCGAGCACACGGCAACCGCCTGCTCCAGTTCCTCGATCATCGGCACCAAACGTGTATCACGCACCATGATTTGCCTCCTCTCCCAGATACCGCCGTCACCCGACGGCGGCAGCGCAGTTGCGACACAGCGGCGTGTCGGGCACCACATCCAGCCGCTCTGCCGATATCTCCTCTCCGCACCGGCCACAGAACCCGTATTCGCCGTCGCGGATGCGTTGCAGGGCCGCGCGGATGCGGCGGATCTCGTCCTGTCCCGCCTGCCCCAGATGCTCCAGCACCTCGTCGCCCTCGCGTTCGATCGCGGCATCGTCCCAATCCTTGGACCGCTCGGTGTCGAGTTCGGATTCGATCCCATGCAGCCGCGCGTCGAGTTCGCCCAGTCGCGCCATCAAGACCTGACGACGATCCTTCAAGGTTGCCATGCGCGTTCCTCCCTTTTTTGATCCACGGATCATCGCACGGGTGCGGGCGTTCAACCTTGATTCAGGTCAAGCCCTCTTGAAACACATTCGGTTTATAGTATATGTCTACCTAAACGGAGGATGCCCCAATGATACCACAAGTCACCGCCTTTTTCGACGACGCCACGAACACCATCTCCTACGTGGTCAAGGACCCCGGCGGCAGCAGCTGCGCCATCATCGACAGTGTGCTGGACTTTGACTACTCCTCGGGCCGGACCGATACGAAATCCGCCGATCAGGTCATCGCCTTCGTGCGCGACAACGGGCTGACCGTTGACTGGCTGCTGGAAACCCATGTGCATGCCGACCACCTGAGCGCCGCGCCCTATATCCAGCAGGCGCTTGGCGGCAAGATCGGCATCGGCGACCGCATCAGGATCGTGCAGGACACCTTTGGCAAGGTGTTCAACGAAGGCACCGAGTTCCAGCGCGACGGCAGCCAGTTCGATCAGCTGTTCAGCGAGGGCGACAGCATCCACATCGGCCAGCTGCGCGCCGATGTGCTGCACACGCCCGGCCACACGCCCGCCTGCCTGACCTATGTGATCGGCGACGCGGCCTTTGTGGGCGACACGCTGTTCATGCCCGATTTCGGCACCGCGCGCTGCGACTTTCCGGGCGGGTCGTCCGAAACTCTGTTCGATTCAGTGCAAAAGATCCTGGCCCTGCCGGACGAGACGCGAATCTTCGTGGGCCATGACTACAAGGCACCGGGCCGGGATGACTATGCCTGGGAAACCACGGTGGCCGAACAAAAGGCCGCCAATGTCCATGTCGGCGCAGGCAAGTCCAAGGCCGAGTTCGTGGACATGCGCGACAGCCGCGATGCAACGCTGGACATGCCCCGGCTTATCATCCCGTCGTTGCAGGTGAACATGCGCGCAGGGCAGATGCCGCCCGCCGACGACAAGGGTGACGTGTTTCTCAAGGTGCCCGTCAACAAGCTTTGACCCTCCACCCGGGCGCGCCAAGCGAACAGCCCGCCCGGGTAACCGATACAGGACAGAACAGGAAACGTGACAATGGAAATGGATTGGATCTGGGGTCTGATCGGCGGCTTGCTGATCGGCACCGGGGGCGCGGTGTATCTGCTGGCCAATGGCCGGATCATGGGGGCCAGCGGCATCATAGGCAGTCTGGTCGATGGCACCGCCCGTGACACGAAATGGGAAAAACTGGCCTTTTTGGCCGGAGTGCTGCTGCTGCCGGTGCTGATCTACCCGGTGTTCGGCCCGGTCGATACCCATGTCACCGGCAACTGGGTTGTCCTGATCGCCGCCGGCCTGCTGGTGGGTGTGGGCACGCGCATCGCCAATGGCTGCACCTCGGGGCACGGGGTCTGCGGCATGTCACGCCTGTCGCTGCGCGGATTTGCGGCAACTGTTTTCTACATCATGGCGGGCGGGGTCGGCGTGATCGTGTTCCGCCACCTGCTGGGGGTGATCTGATGCGCAACCTTTTTGCCTTTTTCGCCGGTGGCCTGTTCGGCGCGGGCCTGATGATCTCGGGCATGACCGACACCGCCAAGGTTCAGGGCTGGCTGGACGTGTTCGGCAACTGGGACCCGACGCTGGCCTTCGTCATGGGCGGCGCGATGATCCCGATGTTCATCGCCTGGCAGCTGCGCAAGCGGCGGATGACGCCGGTGATGGGTGGATCGTTCCCGCCCGAGCCGTCAATGCGGCTGGATCGCAACCTGATCGTCGGATCGGTAATGTTCGGCTTTGGCTGGGGTCTGGCCGGGCTGTGCCCGGGCCCGTCCGTTGCATCGCTGTCCTATGGTGGCGTCGGGCACTGGGTGTTCTTTGCCGCAATGCTGGCCGGGATGGTGGCCACGCCCACCCTGCGTCGGGTGCTGGACAGACAAGCGGCCACGGCGTAAATCAGACCTATGGATATTCGCCCGCTCACCCCCCGCTACGCCGTGTCACCCCAGATCACGCCAGAGGATCTGCCCGCCATCAAGGCGGCAGGCTTTGCCACCGTGATCTGCAACCGCCCGGATATCGAAAACCCGCCCGGCCTTCGGGCCGAGGCGATGCGGGCGGCGGCCGAGGCTGCGGGGCTTGGGTTTCACGTGCTGGAACTGACGCACCAGACCATGACGCCCGAGAACATCGCCCGCCAGCGCGCGCTGATCGAAGAGGCGCAGGGCCCGGTTCTGGCCTATTGCGCCAGCGGCACGCGCTGTTCGGTGATCTGGTCGCTGGGTCAGGCCGGGCACATGCCGGTCGAGGATATCCTCAAGGCCACGGCACAGGCGGGCTACCAGCTTGATCAACTGCGCCCTGCGCTGGAGGATCTGGCGGCCCGCCAAAACGACTAGGCAGCACTCCCGGTCACAGGGCGCCGATGCGCACGCTTCGCCAGATCACCGACCCCGCGCACGCAGGCAGGCCATAGCCGCACTGGCGCGTATCGCATGCACCTTGAGGCCAACCACCCTTTCCGATTGAGGCGGATGTCGGGCCAGCGCAAATGCGGCGCCAACGGTGGCGCGAAACGCGTCAACCCTCCTCTTCGGCGTCGATCAGCGCCATGTCAAAACCGGGTGGTGCCCCTGTCTGGCCAAAATCCCCATCCGCGTGCAGATCGAAGTCATCGTACTCCGGCAACCCTTCGCCCGGATCGACCCGCGCCATCGGTGCTGGTGGCGATGGCATCGCCGGCAGGCTGAGCGGCGCACCAGCACGCGGGCGCGGCGCCGACCCGTCCGCGTCGGGCGCAGGCGGCACACCGGGCCTTGCCGAGACACCGCGGAGGCGCAGGGCACGCTGGCCGCTCATCTGACCCAGCACGGCACGCGCCACCACGCGGCCCGGTGCCACCTCGAGCGCGGTGGCAGTCAGGACACCGGCGGGCAGCGGCAGCACCTGCCCCGGCTTCAGTCCGCGCAACTGGTTCAGCGGCAACGGCATCCGGCACAGCACCGCATCCAGCCGCGCCGGCGCGCTGAGCAGACGGTCGCGCAACGGTCTGGCCCCGGCCGGATCGCCCTGCGCCGCCCTGTCCGGCGCCTCATCCACCGGCTCGGGTGGGCACGGCAGCGCCAGAATCACCTCGCCTCCGCGATCGGCCCCCAGATCACAGCCGACGCGCATCACCTCATACGCGCAGGTGCCCATCACCAGCGCCAGCGCGCGCCCGTCTTCGATCATCGCGCCAAAGCCGTATCCGCGCAGGTGCGCACCCTCGTCCTCCAACAGGTCGATCAGACGGGTCAACATCCCTTCGATCAGGGGCTGGGCAATGGCGGCATCGGTGCGTGTGGGCGCGCGCGGATGGGCAGGCCGGGCCAGCACGCGGCCCATGGTCTGCACCTCGACCAAGGCGGCACTCATCTGCGCGTCCAGCACTGCCGCACCCGGCACGCCGCCCGGTCCGTCCAGCAGCAGGATCAGCGCCGGATCGGGCAGATCGGCGGCAAACCCTTCGGCCATTTCAGTCGTGATGCCGACACCGCGCACCGACACGGCAAACCCCAGATCGCGCGCGGCACAGCGTTCCAGCGCCAGCCGCATCGCGCGCGCAGGCGACATCGCCCGCGCCTCCTGCGCCGCGCGGGCCGCGCGCGCCTTGCGGCCCAGAACCGTCTGTTCGCCTGTATCCGTCATACCCTCTGCCACCGTTCGCCCGGGTCAGGCACACCATAGGGCCGGCAAGGTTACGAATTGGTTGACCGGGCTACTGCGCCGCGATCCGCTGCGCCATCGGCAGGGTCACGCGAAAGGCCGCGCCGTTCTGTCCCGGCAGATAGGCGATGCTGCCATCCAGCCGGGCCATGATCTCGCGGCAGATGGCAAGGCCCAGCCCCGCGCCCCCGGCCTTCTGATCGCTGACGCGGCTGAACTTCTCGAACACCATCGTCTGCGACTCGTGCGGGATGCCCGACCCGTTGTCGATGAAATCGACGGTCACCTGCCCGCCCCCGGCGCGCACCGCGATGGTCAGTTCGGGCCGCGCGGCATCACAGTATTTCTGCGCATTGGCGATCAGGTTGATGAACACCTGGCTCAACCGGTCCAGATCGGTGTCCAGCCGCACATCCTCGCGCGCGCGATCGCGGCGCAGGCGTAGCCCGCCATGCTCGGCCCCCGAGGCCGAGACCGCCAGATCGATCACATCCGACAACACGCCGCTGCGGATGTTCAGGTTGACCTGCCCGTTCTCCAGCACGCTGAGATCCAGCAGATCGTCCAGCAGCCGGGTCAGGCGGATCGCCTCGTCATGGATGATGCCCGCGTATTTGGCCTGCGCCGCAGGGTCCAGCCCCGCACCGTCGCGCAGGATCTCCGAGAATGCCCGGATCGAGGTCATCGGCGTACGCAGCTCGTGGCTGATCTGGCTGAGAAACGCGTCCTTCTGCACCGAAAGCTGGGTCAGCTTTTCGTTGGCCGCGCGCAACTGCCGGGCGGTGCGGGCCAGCTCGTTCGACTTCGCCTCGAGCGTGCTGGAGTATTCCATCATCTGCGCGGTCTCGTCCGCCACCGCCAGCAGATCCTCGACCGAGACGGTGGCCGCGCCCATGATTTGCCCCACCATCGCATGCGCCGTGGCCGCGCCGACCGACCCGGCCAGTTCCCGCTCCAGCCGGGCCAGGAAATCGGGCGTGGGTTCCGGCAGATACCCTGCCAGTCCCTGCGCCTGTGCGGCCTCCTGAAACAGCGCCTGCGCCTGCGCAGGGCCAAGGATGCGCTGCGCCATGACCATCAGATCCTCGGATTGCGCGATGCCCCCGGCCCAGTTCTGCGGTCGGCCCGAATGATCGAACACGTTGACGAACTGCGCGCCCTGCAACCGTTCCAGCGGGGTGGGAAAGCTGAGCAGCGAGGCAACGGTGAACCCACCGGCATTGAACAGCATCGACCACAGCACCGCATGCACCATCGGGTCGATCCCCTCGATCCCGAACAGGGCATAGGGGCGCAGCCAGCCGATGCCCCAAGGCCCCTGCGTGAACACCGCCTCGGAGATCACCACATCCAAACCGAAACTGGGCAACAGCAGGCACCAGACCCAGATCACGAACCCCAGGCTCAGCCCCACCAGCGCGCCAACCCGCGTGGCCCCGCGCCACAGGATACCGCCCAGAAGCGCGGGCAGGAACTGCGCCACCCCGGCAAAGGACACCAGCCCGATCGCCGCCAGAGCCGCCCCGCCGCCCGACAGCCGGTAATACAGATAGCCAAAGCCCAGAACAACGGCGATGGACAGCCTCCGCGACAGGATCACCACGGTGCGCAGATCGCCCGAGATCACCGCACCACCGCCCGTGAGGTGCAGCCAGATCGGCATGACGATGTGGTTGGACACCATCGTGGCCAGCGCAATGGCCGCCACGATCACCATCGACGTGGCGCTGGAAAACCCGCCCAGAAACGACAGCATCGCCAGCCCGTTCTGCCCCTGCGACAGCGGCACGGTCAGAACGAACTGGTCGGGGTTCGACCCTTGCGGCATCACCTCGAGCCCGACCACGGCGATGGGCACCACGAAGAGCGAGATCAGCATCAGGTATAGCGGAAAGGCCCAGCTTGCGGTGCGCAGGTGACGCTCGTCGTCGTTTTCCACGACCATCACCTGAAACATGCGCGGCAGGGTCAGGAAGGCCGCCGCCGACAGGAATGTCAGCCCCGCCCAGCGCGCGCCGTCCACCTCCCACTGGCCCAGCGCGCTGGCGTCGATCCGCGCCAGCGTTTCGCCCACGCCGCCGCTCAGCCCCCAGACCACGAACACCCCCACCGCCAACAGCGCCAGCAGCTTGACCACCGCCTCGACCGCGATGGCCATGACGACACCGTGATGACGCTCGTTGGCATCCAGATTGCGGGTGCCGAACAGAATGGTGAAAAAGGCCAGCCCCGCCGCCACCCACAGCGCGATGTTGCGGTTGTCATCCAGCGGCCCGGCGGTCGGATCGGCCTGCGCGATGCTGGCAAAGGACGCGGTGACCGATTGCAGTTGCAGCGCGATGTAGGGCGTCGTGCCGATCACCGCGATCAGCGTCACGAACACCGCCAGAAAGGTGGATTTGCCATAGCGCGACGAGATCAGGTCGGCCACCGAGGTCACCCGCTGCGTGCGCCCGATGCGCACCAGCTTGCGCAGGGTCCACCACCAGCCGATCATCACCAGCGTCGGTCCAAGGTAGATCGTCAGGTACTCCAGCCCCGACCGCGCGGCATAGCCGACCGCGCCGTAAAACGTCCAGGCGGTGCAGTAGATCGACAGCGACAGCGTATAGACCAGCGGCGAGCGCAGCCAGCCGCCCCGCCCGCGCGCCGCCGCGCGCTCGGCCGCGAAGGCCACCAGAAACAGGAACGCGACATAGCCAAGGCATACCGCGACCAGCACGTTCAGGTTGGCGGTCACGACCGGCCCTCACCGCCGTCGGGGTCGGTTTCCGCGTCCTCGTCCAGATTGCGCGACACCATCAGCGCCAGCCATGCCAACGCCAGCCAGACCCCAAAGATATACAGGATCGCGGTCGAGGTCGCGATGCCCTCGGGGCCGCGCTGCCACAGCAGCGGGATGCCCCACAGCACGGCCCCCAGCACCGGGATCAGCCGCGCCGCATCGGTCAGCCGCCGCTGGCGATAGCTGCGCCGCTCCAGAAACAGCGGTGAGGGCTTTTCGCTCATGCCGGGACCAGAGCGCGCAGGGCCTCCAGCACTTCGGCATTGGAGAACGGTTTGGTCATGAACAGGCTGGCGCCCAGCTTTTCGGCCATCTCGCGGTCCTTGGTCTGGCCGCGCGCGGTCAGCATCAGCACCGGCAAGGTGGCGGTATCGGACCGGCCGCGCAGATCGGTCAGGATGTCATAGCCCGACCGCCCCGGCAGCATCACGTCGAGGATCACCAGATCGGGCGCCTTGGCCAGCACCACATCCACCGCATCATGGCCGTTCGAATGCGTATCCACGGTCCAGCCATCGCGGCTGAGAATGAAACTTATCGCCTCGATGATGTTCGGTTCATCCTCGATCACAAGGACATGTTTGCCCATGCATCGTCCCCTCCCTAGTGCACATTTGCGTGCGTATTTTGGGACAGTTAAACGCGATGGGGGGCTGTGTGTCAAAACCCATCCGCAAGGATAGACGGTTCGCGCCGCGCCGGGCAGTCGGTGCGCGGGCAGATCCGGCAGCCCACACCCACCGTGCGCGGGCTGGCATCGGGCGCGCCACGCACGGTTTGCGGCCGGGTGTGCGGCACGATCAGCATATGCGCCCCGATCACCGGAGGGCTGTCGAAATCAACGGGCCCTTGCGGCATCGCCACAGCATAGCAGGTAAACCGCAGGCCATCACGGCCCGCCTGTTCGACCACCTGGCGGATCGGCACCATCGGCTGGCTGAGCGCGGTGAACAGCGGCCAGAGCGGACAGGCCGCGCCGAACCGTGGCACGGCAAAGCCGTCCAGCGGCTTGCGAAAGGTCAGCGTGCCCGAGGCATCGCAACTGACCATGCCCAGCGTCCCCGCCGGGCCATCGGCGGGCAGGCTGGCCAGCCGCCGCATCGCCACCGGCAGCGCCACGCCGAACTGCCGCGCCACGCGCCCTGGGTCGGGCTCGTGATCTGCGCACCAGTCCGACAGCGCAGCGGCGGGCAGCGACGCCGCCTCGGTCGCATAGCGGGTCAGGAACGCGCGCGCCTGTGCGCGGGCGGGCGCGGATTTCAACGCACCGGCCCCGTCGATCAGCCCGTCGATATTCGGCGTGCCGCCCTGCTCCAGCGCCGGGACATGCCAGCCCAGATCGGCCAGCCACGCATCCAGCTCTTCCTGCGGGGCGGCGGCCTCGCCGCCTTCGCCCTGGCCTGCGCGGTCCAGATAGGTCACCAGCGCCTGCGTGCTGCCCGCCAGCCGCGCGGCATCCTCGTTGATGTTGCGCTGAAACCGGTCGCGCCATTCCGGCTCGATCCCGCGCGTGTCGGCAAGGATCGCGGCCGTGGACCGGATCGAGGTGACCGTCGACAGCACCTCGTGCAATGCGGCGGCCAGATGCGGATCATGGGTCAGCCGGTCGGTCAGGGTCTCGACAGTCCGCTCCAGCGAGGCCTGCCTGCGGTGCCCGCGCGCCAGCACCTCGGCCCAGCCGGGAAACCGACCGGCGAATTCCTCGGCCTGCTCGGCCTCGGCCCCGGCCCCGGCATGGGCCGCCCGCGCCTCGCGCAGCGTGGCGATCAGCGCGGCCTCTGCCCCCTCGCTCAGTTGTGCGGGCTCGACCCCCAGTTGCTGCGCAATCGCCAGCAGCACCTTTCCGCCGATTCTGCGCTTGTTGTGCTCGATCAGGTTGAGATACGAGGCGGAAATGCCCACCATTTGCGCCAGATCGGCCTGTCGCATCCGCTGTCGGATGCGCCGTTCGCGTATCCGCGTTCCGGTAAGTTGCCCTTGCGGCACCCTGCGGCCCTCCATTTCACCCGCGATATCAACGCCTTTCTGCGCTGCGGAATAATTTCTTTACAAAGCATACCATGGTATTGTGCAGCTATTTACAAGATTATTGTTTCACACAAGCCAGTTGTTGCGAAGTTTTCTGTCCTGCCGCGATACTGTCTTCACACGAAAACGTGTACAGGGCCGCAGAGGAGGCGCGCCCCGCTTTAACGAAACGGGAGGAATTACATGACCAACAGCAATTTCACGCGCCGTGGCCTGCTGCGCACCGGCGCAGTCGCCGGGGCAGCCGGTGTGGCGCTGCCGACGATCTTCACCTCGTCGGCCCATGCCTTCGCCAACGAACCCACCGGAAGCACCGTCACGCTGGGCTTCAACGTCCCGCAAAGCGGGCCCTATGCCGACGAGGGCGCCGACGAGCTGCGCGCCTATGAACTGGCGGTCGAGCATCTGAACGGCGAAGGCGACGGCGGCATGATGGGCACCTTCAGCTCGAAGGCGCTGCAGGGCAACGGCATCCTGGGCAAGAAGGTGGAATACGTCACCGGCGACACCCAGACCAAATCCGACGCCGCCCGCGCATCCGCCCGCTCGATGATCGAAAAGGACGGTGCCATCATGATCACCGGCGGCTCGTCCTCGGGCGTGGCCGTGGCCGTGCAGGCGCTGTGCCAGGAGGCCGGCATCATCTTCATGGCGGGTCTGACCCATTCCAACGACACCACCGGCAAGGACAAGCGCGCCAACGGCTTTCGCCATTTCTTCAACAGCTACATGTCGGGTGCCGCGCTGGCCCCGGTGCTGGCGGCCAACTACGGCACCGACCGCAAGGCCTATCACCTGACCGCGGATTACAACTGGGGCTACACCACCGAGGAAGCGATCCGCGCCTCGACCGAGGCGATGGGCTGGGAAACCGTGGGCACGGTGCTGACGCCGCTGACCCAGACCGACTTCAGCTCGTATATCGCGCCGGTGCTGCAATCGGATGCGGATGTTCTGGTGCTGAACCACTATGGCGGCAACATGGTCAACTCGCTGACCAACGCGGTCCAGTTCGGTCTGCGTGACCGGATGGCCAACGGCAAGCAGTTCGAGATCGTCGTGCCGCTGTATTCGCGCCTGATGGCGCGCGGCGCGGGGGCCAACGTCAAGGGCATCTTCGGTTCGACCAACTGGCACTGGTCCCTGCAGGACGAGGCCTCGCAAGCCTTCGTGCAGTCCTTCGGCACCAAGTTCGGCTTTCCGCCCAGCCAGGCGGCACACACCTGTTATGTGCAGACGCTGCTTTATGCCGATGCGGTGGAACGCGCGGGCAGCTTTGCGCCCTGCGCCGTGGTCGAGGCGCTGGAAGGCTTCGAGTTCGACGGTCTGGGCAATGGTCCGACGCTCTATCGCGCCGAGGATCACCAGTGCTTCAAGGACGTTCTGGTGGTGCGCGGCAAGGAGAACCCGACATCCGAGTTCGACCTTCTGGAAATCGTCGAGGTCACCCCGGCCGAGCAGGTCACCTATGCCCCCGATCACCCGCAGTTCGCGGGCGGCGCATTGGGAAGCTGCAACAACGGCGCCTGAGCCGCTGGCCGTTTCGTAGGGTGGGCAACAGTGCCCACCCTACCCTTGCCGCAGCCCCCTGACACGCCGCCTGCCCGCCGGTCCTGACCGGCGCACGGGCGTTTTCCGCACTCTTGTCCAAAAGGTGGGACAATGGACGCAATCATCCTGCAAATCCTGAACGGGCTCGACAAGGGCTCGGCCTATGCGCTGATTGCGCTGGGTCTCACGCTGATCTTCGGCACCCTGGGCGTGGTCAATTTCGCCCATGGCGCGCTGTTCATGATCGGGGCCTTCTGCGCCGTCACGCTCAGCCGGATCCTGACTTTGTCGCGCACCTACATCGACGACACACAGACCGATTTTCTGGGCCGCCCGCTCGAGGTCAAGGTGCCCTATGCCCATGACTGGTTCGGGCCTGAAACCGGGGCCATGATCATCGACTGGGCGGTGCCACTGGCGATCCTGTTCGCCATCCCGGTGATGATCCTGATCGGGGTGATCATGGAGCGCGGGCTGATCAAGCATTTCTACAAGCGCCCCCATGCCGACCAGATACTTGTGACCTTCGGTCTTGCCATCGTGCTTCAGGAGATCATCAAGTATTACTACGGGGCCAATCCGATCCCCACCCCCGCCCCGGACGTATTTCGCGGCTCGTTCGATTTCGGCGTGCTGATCGGGTTCGAGCCGAACTCGATCATCTACCCCTACTGGCGTCTGGTCTATTTCGCCTTTGCCGCCGTCATCATCGGCGCGGTCTTTGCCTTTTTGCAATTCACCACCTTCGGGATGGTGGTGCGCGCGGGCATGGCCGATCGCGAGACCGTGGGCCTGCTGGGCATCAACATCGACAAGCGGTTCACCATCATGTTCGGCATCGCCGCCGCGGTGGCGGGGCTGGCCGGGGTCATGTACGCGCCGATCAACTCGCCCAACTACCACATGGGGATGGACTTCCTTGTCCTGTCCTTTGTCGTGGTCGTGGTGGGCGGCATGGGCAGCCTGCCCGGCGCGGTGCTGGCCGGGTTCCTGCTTGGCATCGTGGAAAGCTTTGCCTCGATGAAAGAGGTCACCAGCATCCTTCCCGGCATCAACCAGGTCATCATCTACCTGGTCGCCATCATCATTTTGCTGACACGTCCACGTGGCCTGATGGGCCGCAAGGGCGTGATGGAGGACTGACCCATGTTTGGTCTCGAAAAGAAAGACACCACCCTCCTGATCATCGTCGCCATCCTGACGCTGTTCGCGCCTTTCCTGCTCAACCCCTTCCCCGAAGGTTCGGGCATGGCGCAGTTCAACGCGGGCTATCCCGACCTGATGCAACGCTTCGTGATCTTCGGCATCTTCGCCATCGGCTTCAACATCCTGTTCGGGCTGACCGGATACCTGTCCTTCGGTCATGCCGCCTTTCTGGGGGTGGGATCGTACTCGGCGGTGTGGATGTTCAAGCTGCTCAGCATGAACGTGATCCCGGCGATCCTGCTGGCGATGGTGGTTTCGGGGCTGTTCGCGGTGGTCATCGGCTTCATCAGCCTGCGGCGGTCGGGGATCTATTTCTCGATCCTGACGCTGGCCTTTGCCCAGATGATGTTCGCTCTGGCCTATTCGGTGCTGACCCCGATCACCGGCGGCGAAACCGGGCTGCAACTGGCGCTCAGCGATCCGCGCGTCCTGGACGGCGCAAGATTGAGCGACAACATCCCCGTCCCCGGCCTGTTCGGGCTGGAAATGCGCGACAGCACCCGCTGGGCCGTCGGTCCTTGGGTGTTCACCTTCAACGTGGGTTATTATTTCTGTGCGGCGATCATGCTGGCGGCCTTCTACCTGGCCATCCGCATCTTCCGCTCGCCCTTTGGCATGATGCTGCGCGCGGTCAAGTCCAACCAGCAGCGGATGCATTACACCGGGCTGAACACCCGACCCTACACGCTGGCGGCCTTCGTGATCTCGGGCATGTACGCAGGGCTTGCGGGGGGGCTGATGGCCTCGATGGACCCGCTGGCCGGGGCCGAGCGGATGTTCTGGACCGCGAGCGGTGAGGTCGTCCTGATGACCATCCTTGGCGGTGCGGGCACGCTGATCGGGCCAGTCCTTGGGGCAGGTATCATCAAGTACATGGAAAACATCCTGTCCAAGATCAACGCGGAAATCCTGTATGGCTGGTTCGCCTTTCTGCCCGACGGGCTGCAGGAATTCGTAGTCACGCTGGTCTATCCCTTCATCGGCAAGGGCTGGCACCTGACGCTGGGCCTGATCTTCATGGCCGTGGTGATCTTTCTGCCCGGCGGTCTGGTCGAGGGCGGACAGCGCATCGGGCGCCTGTTCCGCCGCAAACCGGCCGCGCAGGGCAAGGACGCCAAAGCCAAGCAACCCGCAGAATAAGGAACGACACCAATGGGTATCCTTGAAGTCAAAGGCGTGAACAAACGCTTCGGCGGGTTGCAGGCGCTGGGGGACGTGAACCTCAGCGTGGCGGAAAACACCGTGCACGCGATCATCGGCCCCAACGGGGCGGGCAAATCCACGCTGCTGAACTGCCTTGTGGGCAAACTGCTGCCCGACACCGGCTCGGTCATGTTCGACGGCCAGTCGGTGCTGGGGCGCAAACCCTATCAGATCAACCAGATGGGCATTTCGCGCGTGTTCCAGACGCCCGAGATATTCGGTGACCTGACCGTGCTGGAAAACGTGATGATCCCCTGCTTTGCCTCGCGGGACGGCGCGTTCCGCATGCACGCGATCGAAAGCGTGTTCAGCGAGAAGACGATGATGGACAAGGCGCTGACCATGCTCGAAGACGTGAACATGGCCGACAAGCGCCACATGCACGCCGCCAGCCTGTCGCGCGGCGACAAGCGGCGGCTGGAAATGGCGATGTGCCTGGTGCAGGACCCCAAGCTGCTGTTGCTGGACGAACCCACCGCCGGCATGGCGCGGGCCGATACCAACAACACGATCGAGCTGCTGAAAGAGATCAAGTCCAAGCGTGACATCACCATGTGCATCATCGAACATGACATGCATGTGGTGTTTTCCCTGGCCGACCGGATCACCGTTCTGGCGCAGGGCACACCCCTGGTCGAGGACGCGCCCGAGAACATCAAGGGCAATCCCAAGGTGCGCGAAGCGTACCTGGGCGAAAGCGCATAAGGAGCGGCACAGATGAACGTCAAACCCGACTTTTCCAAGGGCAAGAACTATGCCGAAACCGCGCCCGCCTTCCTGTCGGTCTGGGACATGCACGCCTATTACGGCGAAAGCTACATCGTGCAGGGCATCAGCTTCAACGTGCACGAGGGCGAGATCCTGGCCCTGCTGGGGCGCAACGGGGCGGGCAAGACCTCGACCCTGCGGGCCATTGCGCGCCTGGACAGCCCCGCCATCACCCATGGCGAGGTCTGGCTGGATCACCAGCCGCTGCACCTGAAAAACAGCCATCAGGCTGCGCAGCTTGGCATCGGGCTGGTGCCCGAGGACCGGCGCATCATCTCGGGCCTGACGGTCGAGGAAAACCTGCAACTGGCCCAGATCGCGCCCCCCATCGGATGGTCCATCGAACGCCTGTACGACCTGTTTCCCCGTCTGGGCGAGCGCCGCAAGCAAGAGGGCGTGACCCTGTCGGGCGGCGAACAGCAAATGCTGTCGATCGCCCGCGCGCTGGCCCGCGACATCAAGGTGCTGCTGCTGGACGAACCCTACGAAGGGCTGGCGCCGGTGATCGTGGACGAGATCGAAAAGACCCTGCGCCTGATCAAGGAGCAGGGGATCACCACCGTGATCGTCGAACAGAACGCCGTGCGCGCGTTGGAATTGGCCGACCGCTCTGTTATTCTGGACACCGGAACAATCGTTTTCGACGGATCGGCCGCCGAAGTGCTGGAAAACAAGGAACTGCGCGAGGAATACCTTGCCATCTGACGGTGGCCGGGTCCGGTCGCGCGGTCCTGACCGGCCCGCGCAGACCGATTGAAAACCCATAATAACAAGGGACAGAGGTCAAGGAATGACAGAGACGACTTATCCGCCTTCGGCGGATTTCAAGGCCAAGGCGCATATCGACGCCGACACCTATGCCAGCATGTACAAGGCCTCGGTGGATGACCCCGACGCCTTCTGGGCCGACCACGCCAAACGCATCGACTGGATCAAGCCC
The DNA here is from genome assembly GCF_042677865.1 of Lacimonas salitolerans. Lineage (NCBI taxonomy): Bacteria > Pseudomonadati > Pseudomonadota > Alphaproteobacteria > Rhodobacterales > Paracoccaceae > Lacimonas > Lacimonas salitolerans. The sequence goes on from NZ_JBHUDD010000036.1 coordinate 70,166, forward strand.
TTCACAAAGGTGAAGGACGTGAATTTCAAGTTCGGCGAAGTCTCGATCAAGTGGTTCGAGGACGGCACCCTGAACGTCGCTGCCAACTGCGTTGATCGCCACCTTGCCACCCGCGCCGATCAGACCGCGATCATCTGGGAGCCGGACGATCCCAAGGATGACGCGCTGCACATCACCTACCGCGACCTGCACGAGCAGGTCGGCCGCATGGCCAACGTTCTCAAGTCGCTGGGCATCAAGCGTGGCGACCGCGTGGTGATCTACCTGCCGATGATCCCCGAGGCCGCCTATGCCATGCTGGCCTGCGCGCGCATCGGTGCGATCCATTCCATCGTCTTTGCCGGCTTCTCGCCCGACGCCCTGGGCGCGCGGGTCAACGGCTGCGATGCCAAGCTGGTGATCACCGCCGACACCGCCCCGCGCGGCGGGCGCAAGACCAAGCTGAAGGACAACGTCAACCAGGCGCTGCTGCATGACACCGACGATGTGAAATGCCTTGTGGTCCGCCGCACCGGCGATCAGGTCGCATGGCGGCGCGATCTGGATTTCTGGTGGCACGAAGAGGCCGAAAAGGTCAGCGCCGACTGCCCGCCCGAGGAAATGAACGCCGAAGACCCGCTGTTCATCCTCTACACTTCCGGCTCGACCGGGCAGCCCAAGGGCGTGGTGCACAGCTCGGGTGGCTATCTGGTCTTTGCCGCGATGACGCAGCAATACACCTTTGATTACCACGACGGCGACATCTTCTGGTGCACCGCCGATGTGGGCTGGGTCACCGGCCACAGCTACATCATCTATGGCCCGCTGGCCAATGGCGCGACCACGCTGATGTTCGAAGGCGTGCCGACCTACCCCGATGCGGGCCGGTTCTGGGCGGTCTGTGAAAAGCATCGCGTCAACCAGTTCTACACCGCCCCCACCGCCCTGCGCGCGCTCATGGGTCAGGGCAACAGCTTTGTCGAAGGGTACGATCTGTCCAGCCTGAAACTGCTGGGCACCGTGGGCGAGCCGATCAACCCCGAGGCGTGGAACTGGTACAACGACGTCGTGGGTCAGGGCCGCTGCCCCATCGTCGACACCTGGTGGCAGACCGAAACCGGCGGTCACCTGATCACCCCCCTGCCCGGCGCCACGGCCACCAAGCCCGGCTCGGCCACGCTGCCGTTTTTCGGCGTGCAGCCCGTCGTGCTGGAAACCGAATCCGGCAAGGAAATCACCGAGACCGAGGCAAGCGGCGTGCTGGCCATCAAGGACAGCTGGCCCGGCCAGATGCGCACCGTCTGGGGCGATCACGACCGGTTTCAGGCGACGTATTTCCAGCAATACAAGGGCTATTACTTTTCCGGCGATGGCTGCCGCCGGGATGCCGATGGCTATTACTGGATCACCGGCCGCGTCGATGACGTGATCAACGTCTCGGGCCACCGCATGGGCACGGCCGAGGTTGAATCGGCGCTGGTGGCCCACGCCAAGGTGGCCGAGGCCGCGGTGGTCGGCTATCCGCATGACATCAAGGGGCAGGGCATCTATGCCTATGTCACCCTGATGACCGGCGAGGACCCGACCGAAGAGCTGCGCAAGGAACTGTCGGACTGGGTGCGCCACGAGATCGGCCCGATCGCCAAGCCCGACCTGATCCAATGGGCCCCCGGCCTGCCAAAAACGCGCTCGGGCAAAATCATGCGCCGCATACTGCGCAAGATCGCCGAGAACGAGTTTGACGCGCTTGGCGACACCTCGACCCTGGCCGATCCGTCGGTTGTGGATCAGTTGATCGAAAACCGCATGAACAAGGGCTGATCGGCCCTTCACCCCCATCACGCCCCCCGCCGCGACCGATCCGGCGGGGGTTTTTCGTTCTCGCCCTCCTCAGGACATCCAGCCCATGACCGATCTGTCCCCCTTGCCCGCCGTGCCACCGGTGGCCATCGACGCCCCCGTCACGCGGCTGCTCAAACGCGGCGCGCTGATCGTGCTGGGCCCGCTGTATTTTCTGGTGATCGCCTTTGCACCGCTGACCTGCGCCCGGCGGCGCGGCTTTCGCGGCTGGTACTGGCGGCTGGTCAAGCGTGCCTGTTCGCGACTGCTGTGGCTGCTTGGTATCCGGGTGCAGATCTCGGATGCAGACCGCGCGGCACTGGCGGCGGACGTGGGCAGCCTGATCGTCATCAACCACCGCAGCCATCTGGACGGATTCGCCCTGATGGATGCCATCCCCGATGACAAGTGGTTCACCTTTGCCGCCAAGAAAGAGCTGTGCGATGCCGCCCTGCTGCGCACCGGCTTCAAAGGGGCCGGTCTGGTCGAGATCGACCGCAAAAGCGGCAAGCACGCGATGCAGGTTCTGGCCGAGGCGGTCCGCACCATGCCCGCGCGCAAATCGGTCGTGCTGTTTCCCGAAGGCACCCGCGCCACCACCCCGTCGCTGGGCGCGTTCAAGGCCGGTGCCGTCGTGGTGGCACGCGATGCCGGGCGCTCGATCCGCCCGATCGTGATTCACGGCTCGGACAGGTTGCTGCCCCGGGGCCGGTTCTTTCCAAAAAGCGGCACGATCCGGGTGCAGGTCCTGGCCCCCTTCACCTGCGACACCGCCGCCCCGGTGGATGACGATGTCGCCCGGCTGCGCGCGACCATGATGGCCGCCTTTGACGGGGCTTAGGCTGCGCGTCCGGTCAGCCCTTGGACTTCTTCTTTGATTTCTTGGGCTTGTCGGCTTTCTTTTCGCCTTTTTTCTCTGACTTCTTCGTCTTTGCCTTCTTGTCGGTCTTGGCTTTCGCGGCCTTGGCCTTTTTCGGCTTTTCCGCCGTCTTGGCCTTGGCCGATTTTTTGTCGACCTTGGCCTTGGCCTTGGCCTTCTTGGGCTTGGCCTTGGCCTTGGCGGTTTCAGCAGGCTCTGCCGGCGCCGCCGCAGGTGCCGGTGCATCTTGCGCCGGTGCCGCCGTCAACTCGGCCCCGGCAGCCGCCAGCAGCTTTTGCGCGGCATCCACAAAGGCCCGCGCGCGCGCCTGCGAAATACCGGGAATCTCGGCCAGCTTGTCGGTATCCGACTGCGCCACCGAACTGGGGGAGCTGTGGCCCGCCGCGCGCAGCCTGTCGGCCATCGCGGGGCCGATACCGGGAATGTCTTTAAGGTCTGTCATCTATTACTACAGTTGCGGATATTGGAGATCTCTGATTCAACTCTATTCGAGGGAATGGGAGGGTTGGGTCATGACTGTATCGGACTG